>JARRKF010000198.1:0-3814 GCA_037388405.1 Ignavibacteriaceae bacterium
TAATTTTGTTTTTTATTTTAGTAACAAACATTTCTTTGTTTGAGTAAAATTTCTGGTAGTGATTTGATAGAAATATATCCCAGAAGTAAGAGAACTACCATCAAAAATTATTTCATGGATTCCGGCAGTTTGCGGACCCGAATATAAAGTTTTAATCTTCTCCCCTAAACTGTTGAATATTTCTATTGACACTACTGAAGACTGGGGCAAATTATACTTAATTGTTGTTGTTGGATTAAAGGGATTAGGATAATTCTGGTTTAAGATAAATTCATCTGGTTTAGTTTTCATTAACGGTCTAGGGATGGATAGATATGGATTAACAACAAAACTTGTGTCATAATAATCATATGTAAAACTCGAGGTATAATACCAGAATACATTGCATGTTATTCTATAGAATCCAGGATCAAGTGGATCTAATCGAAAGTTAGTGGTGTGCGTTGTTACTAGGGGAAGCATCCCTGGTCCCTCAAAAATAATAAGTATAGTAATTGTAGTATCTGAAATGTTTATACTACTGTCTCTTAATACTATATCTGCACATGGGAATCTCGAATTTACTGACAATTCTATGCTATCAGCTTGAGTTGGATTTGAAGGAATTATATTAATATTCGTGATCGTTACTGTTTGTGCAATTACAGGATAAATAATTATAAGTTTTACGAATATGATAATATATAGAATTTCACTAAAAAACTTTTGGAAATTTATCACGTAATCATCTCTCTTTTACCTAACGATTAAGCATAACGTGACTGAAGCGTGCGTCTGTTAGACATCCCAAATCTACTCACCTGGCGGTTTGATGAACATCCGAAAGCCACCTGCCCTTCAGTTCACGTTGATGCGGAAGTTAGATATTATTTAATCTTTGTTGTCCTGCGAAACCATATAATTTTCGTAGACTCTATTTATGAAATACCTTAGTTCCTTTTTCTTCGTGAATGAGTCATGATTTCGATATAAAATTAGTAATAGTGCCATGAATATTATAGCTATTGAAAAGACAAATTGTCCCGATTGAATTTGCAGATAGAGCAAGAGAATCAAAAAGAATGATATCAATCCTATAGCCATCAAATATGGAATACTATAATCATACGTAAAATGAATAACTGTCTTATTAGAATTTAATTCCTCAATTTCACCTTTTAGTATGGGTGAAGTTAAAAATCTGTATTGATAATGTATGACTCTCAGTTCCAATTTTTTGCCGTCAGTCTTACCAACAAATCTTCTTTTGTATTTCCAAATAAATGAGGTTGATACAAATGCTTTAAAAAAATCAACTTCTTCAACAGAGCTTAAAAATATAGATTTTATCTCTGATATATTCGCATTTAACGTGACTGAAAAATTCTTCATATTTGATATTATTGATCTAACGAAAAAGCATAACGTGACTGAAGTGTGTACTCTCCTTCTTTCCTAAATCTACTTACCTGACCTTCTGTTGAACATCCTCAAGCCACATAACCTTCAGTTCACGTTGATGCGGAAGTTAGAGGTTTATTTATATTCTTTCTCGAGTTCTTTAAGTTTCTCCACAAATTCCATATGATATTTACTTATCATCTTTTCTGAATAATTGTCATTCTCTGAATATTGACCCGAATAATAATATGCCTCCTGATAAGTAAGATTCTTAAACGGATATCCATAATGTGCATATATCAAGTTTCTTAAATAGTCAATACCTAGTTTACCATATAGTTTGATATACGTATTATACTGTACAATACTTCGATCTAAAGTAAAATTTCGGTAAACCCACTCTATATTTTTTAAATATATATTGGAATCCTCATCTACCTCCGGGTAGTTCAGTGAAGATAATATGGGAAATTGTTTTTGGTATGATTTTAACATATCAATGGTATAATCTTCATGTTTTGATTCCAATAAGGATAAATATTTTAGAAACTCCTTATGATATGTACTGATATACTCTTCAGAATAATTTTCATTTTCAGTATATATGTGCGATTCAGATTCAGGAGAATAAAATGCGCTACGAATTACTGGATTTTTAAATGGATAACCATAATATGCAAATATAAGATTCCTTAAATATCTTATTCCTGGTTTACCATAACTTTTAATAAAACCTGCTGCATCTTTAATGTATCCATTGGGAGTTCTATTTCTCTCAAACCAACCCAGAGTCTTTACTACAATATTAAAATCAGGTTCTATGTCTTTATAAGTCCAATTTAAGATTATTTGATTTAAATTTTGATTGAGCTTACAGGAATGTTCTTGAGGACTTATTATATCAAGCACTCTGTTCGGGGGAAGTCTCATTTCTACTTCAATAAGATTTATCTTATCTCTCCATAATGCGCCCGTAACAAGGATATATTTAAATTTATAATCACCAATTGAACTCGCAAATCCTCCTGCTGTATAGGTATGGCTAATTGTTTTCTCTTCAATTTCATTAAAATGTACCTGAAAAGTATAAGCGGCGGGGAAATTGATATGTTTTAGTTCGGGATGTTCTTTAGATCGTTTTAGTGTAACAGGGACAGATTCAGCGTTAACAAAAGTCTTAAAATTGGGATCAAAATAGTCTATTTCATTAGTATCACCATTTTCGGGAAGATATTGTGTAAAAGGAAATCCCATTTGAACTATAGTATCTGGTCCAAAATTTTTATAAGTAGCTGTCATTTCTACCTGCATTCTTTGATACCCACTGCATACTACCTTTTCATGAAGCATTTGAATCTGATCATTCGAGATAGGAAAAACGGTCGCACCGTCACCTTCGTAGGTAGCATCATCACCATATAAAGAAACACTTATAAGTAGTATTATTATGATATTTTTTATCAATTATTCTCCTGTCTCATTTATCATTTTTTATATACTCTAACGATTAAGCATAACGTGACTGAAGCACTAACCGGTCAAACATCCCAGATCTACGCACCCGGTTTCCAGCTGAGCATCCGAAAGCCGCACGACCTTCAGTTCACGTTGATGCGAGAGTTAGATTTTGGTTGTGTTATTTTAGGTAAAAGTTAAATCCTATTTCTGAGTTAAAATAATTGTCCTTTTGTTTCTCACTTGTTATATGAAAATCAGGATGAGGTGATGTTAAATTCCCTTCATACCTGTTAGCTGAAAATAAAAATTCTAATGCAATATTTTTTACAATAAATATAGATAAACCAATGCCGGATTTTAATAAATTTTGACTATAGCTGAATTTATTGTTGAGAATTTTCATACTTCGCTCTTCTATATCTGCTTTTTTACCCACTTGATAAGAAATTGATAAGAATGGTAAAATATTTCCTATATTAAAATAATATCTAAAAACTGGTCCGATTAAATAACTTTTGGATTTTTCGTTATGAGCATCAGTAGTAGAAACTGCTGTTCCCGTATATTTAACTTGAGAATACTCATAGGTAAAAATTAGTCCTAAAGATATATTCTTTCTAATAAAATAATGCACAGATGGATGAATACGGAATGTTGAATATGTTTTTGGATAACTTATAGGTTGAAAATCATATGATCCTCTTTCTATGTCGTTTTTACCCAATTTAAAATCAATGTTTCCGTTAAAACCTATTGTATTTTTTTCAATTTGTCCAAATAGAACAGAATAAAATATTAGGATTGAAAACAGAATTTTCATATTATCTCCCTTAATAATATATGATCTGATTGAAAAAATCTAACGGCAAAGCATAACGTGACTGAAGCGCTCACTTGGTAAATATCCCAAATCTACTCACCTGGTTGCCATTGAAGCTTCTAAAGCCCCATGCCCTTCAGTTCACGTTGATGCGAA
>JARRKF010000199.1:0-3810 GCA_037388405.1 Ignavibacteriaceae bacterium
TACAGTCCAGGTTGCACAGACAGAAGCAGGAGGATTTACTCCTGAAACAATTTTTGGTCCGGGAATTCAGAAAAGCGGGACATTGATTAGAGGTTTTACCGTCGGAACAACAAAAGATTTTTCACTCAACAGCGGACTGAGATTGCAGTTATCCGGTAATCTTACAGAAGATATTGAAATTGTGGCTGCATTAACAGATCAGAACACACCAATACAACCGGAAGGAAATACAGAAAGACTGGAAGAGATTGATAAAGTTTTTATTCAGATAAAACATCCCAACGCAACGGGCACTTTTGGTGATTATAATCTTAACAACAGAAACGGCGAGTTTGGAGTAATAAACAGAAAACTTCAGGGCTTAATGGGCACAGTCAATTTCGATCCGCATAACGGGTATGTTGCAGTTGCAGGTTCACGCGGTAAATTCAATACAAATAATTTTAATGGAACAGATGGAGTTCAGGGTCCATATCAATTAACAGGACTGAATGGAGAAAAAGATATTATCTGTCTTGCCGGAACAGAAAAAGTTTTTGTAGATGGAGTTGAAATGGTTCGCGGTGAAAACAACGATTATATAATTGAATACTCGAATGCTACAATTACTTTCACTCCAAAAAGATTAATAACAGATGCAAGTCGTATCTCAGTCGACTTTGAGTATTCGGATAGAAAATATTCCAGAAACTTTTTCGGAACTGGTGCACAAACTATTGTTGCAAATGAAAAGCTTAAAGTTGCAGTTCAGTATTTGCAGGAAGGCGATGATCAGGATTCACCAATTGATTTCATTCTTTCTGATGAAGACAAACAAATTATTGCAAATGCAGGTGATGATCCTTTGAAAGCAGTAAAATCAGGTGTCGCACTTGCACCTGAGGATTCAACAGGAAAAAGAAGAGGAATTTACCAGGCTGTTGATACATTGATTAACAACAATACTTATACTTACTACTTTTACAATCCGGGTGATTCACTTTCAGTCTATAATGTTTCATTCAGCTATGTTGGTGCAGGTAAAGGTGATTACAATCGTCTTGCACTCGGTCAGTTTCAGTTTGTCGGAATTAATCAGGGTGGATATCTTCCAATAATATTACTACCAATTCCTCAATTAAAACAGTTAGGAAACATTACAACTTCAATCACTCCGATAGATAATGTTCAACTTGATTTGGAGTATGCCGGAAGTTTATGGGACAAGAACAGATTATCGAACTTTGACGACAATAATAATTATGGTTTTGCAGGAAACGTTTTTCTTCGTGTTCTTCCAAGCAAAATTGATTTGGGTTCTTTGAGTCTAGGTAAAATTGGATTCTCTTATAAAGAAAGATTTATTAATCCAAAATTTACTTCAACGGACAGGTTTAACGAAGTAGAGTTTGATAGGTTGTATAATACAAGCGGAACAACAACTCAGCAGGGTGAAAGATTCAGGGAAGCGAGACTAAATATTATTCCTTTTCAACAACTAAATATTAATTCATCGGCAGGCTTTCTTAAGAGAGGTGACACTTTTAAGTCTGATCGTTACAATAATGTAATATCACTTTCGGATCAGCAAAATTATAATTTCTCTTATAATCTTGATTATGTTGATTCAAGAAATATTAATGTTAAAAGCAGGTGGTTCCGTCATACAGGTGATGCATATTATATTTTCTGGAATCTGATTAAACCCGGAATAAATATTCTTGCAGAAGATAAAACGGATAAACGATCAGGAAAAGATTCTCTGCTTGCAACCAGTCTGGAGTATTATGAGATCAATCCTTATTTGCAATTGCTTGAACTTGAAGGTTTAACATTTAGTGCAAAATATTCTTTAAGGGACGATTACCTTCCGACAAACGGAATTATGAAGAAAGAAGCCAAAGCACGGGCTCAGATTTATGATTTGTCTTATCACGGAATTCAGGAAGTATCAACTTCACTAAATCTTACTATCAGAAATAAAAATTATACAGAAACTTTTAAGCAATTAGGATTTCTTGATACAGAACAGCTGCTTGTAAGATCGCAATCTAAATTTAATTTTTGGGAAAATATCCTAAACGGAGATTTGTATTATGAAGTCTCTACTGAAAAACAAGCGAAGCTTCAAAAAGTATTTGTAAGAGTTGAACAGGGAACAGGCAACTACAAATACCTTGGCGATCTTAATAATAACGGTATTGCTGATGATAATGAATTTGAACCGGTATTATACGACGGTGATTATATACTTGTAAATCTTCCGACTGATGAACTTTTCCCGGTGATAAATTTAAAGACCAACACACGATGGAAAATTCAGTACGGAGAAATATTTGATAAAAATACTTTCATAGCTTCCATTCTTGAACCTCTTTCAACAGAAACTACCTGGCGAATAGAAGAAATAACAAAAGAAACAGACCTTGCAAAAATTTATTTGTTACGATTAAAATATTTTCAGCAGCCCGGTACTACAATAAGAGGAACAAATTATTTCCAGCAGGATTTTTTTATTAATGAAAATCGTCAGGATTTGTCTTTCAGATTCAGGTTTACTCAAGGGCGGTCACTGAGCGATTTTAACTCCGGAGTCGAACAGGGTTACAACAGAGAAAGAAGCCTGAGAATCAGGTTTCGTATGATAAGAGAAGTAAGTAACCAGACAGACATTGTTAACTTGACTGATAACGTCTCCGCACCTCAGCCTTCATCAAGGAACAGGCAGATAACAGATAATAATATTACAACTGATTTTTCTTACCGACCAATAAACATAGTAGAAGTCGGTTTTAAACTGAAGGTTGGCAGAAGTGAAGATAATTTTCCTGGAGTTCCAACAATTATTGATTTGAACTCGCAGTCAATAAGATTAAATCTTTCTTTTGCACAAACAGGTAGATTAAGAATAGAAGTGGAACGAACTGAATTAATTACCGGTGCCACAGAAAACTTTATTCCTTTTGAAATGCTCGAGGGAAATCAAATTGGAAAAAATTATTTCTGGCGTCTTAATTTTGATTATCGAGTTGCATCCTTTTTACAAACGACTTTAAGCTATGAAGGAAGATGGCAGGGAAGAGGAAGAGTAGTTCACACAGCCCGGGCAGAAGCAAGAGCGTATTTTTAAGCGCAAGCTAAAAGTATGCATGGATGCATGGCTGAATGAAGGTATGGAACTGAAAATAATAAGAACATGCATCCAATCGTTATTAAATATTTAAAATAAATTGAACATAATATTTTCTCAGAAGGATTAAATATAATGAAGATAATTTCGACAATGATTGAAGCTCATATTTTTAGAGAAACAAAAAATGGAATAGAATTCTTATTACTCAAAAGAGCTGATTATCAGGTTTACCCTGGCTTATGGCAGATGGTAACAGGAAAAATTAAAGAATCTGAGAAAGCATACCAAACAGCCATTAGAGAAATTAAAGAGGAAACGGGATTGACTCCATTTCAGCTTTGGGTTGCACCAACAGTAAATTCATTTTATGAACCAAAGGATGAGTATATCTGTTTGCTTCCTGTTTTTGCTTCCAGAGTTGAAACTGATACAATACAATTGAGCGATGAACATACCGAATACAAGTGGGTAAATAAATCCGAAGCACAAAAACTACTTGCCTGGGAAGGTCAGAGAAAAGCAGTGCAAATAATTGAAGATTATTTTCTAAATGAAAAAAGCTTCTTTCATTTTGTTGAAATCAAAATTTAATTAATAAAGTAGTGCAATAACCTAAACGGAGTCATTCCGGCTTGTCCGGAATCTGAAATTTAATCTACGTAAATAGATTCTGGACTCGTTCTGCTCGCCAGAATGAC
>JARRKF010000200.1:0-3804 GCA_037388405.1 Ignavibacteriaceae bacterium
GGATGACCATGAGCAGGTTAGATAAGTTTGGGACGAAGTTTGACAGGTGGGCATCAGGTAAAAAAATAGATGCAAAACCAACCTGGCAGATCTTGACTTCACTCTTTAAAGCAATGGGAAATAAATTAAAATTTAATATGGCAGAAGAAGTTTTTGCAGACATGAGTACAACAATTGAAGCTTTCAGAGGATTGGATTACGATGATGTTAGTGAACTTGGAGTAAGAATAAAAAAAGAAATTTCAAATAAAGTAAAAGTATCCTGAACATGAGTATTCTCGAAATAGTAATTTTTGCTTTAATCAAAGTAGTGATAGTAGTTTCAGCTATGCTTGTAACGGTTGCATATCTTGTTTACTTTGAAAGAAAGATAAGTGCGTGGGCACAGAATAGAATTGGACCGAACAGAGTTGGCTGGCATGGAGCACTACAGCCATTTGCTGATTTATTCAAATTAGTTTTGAAAGAAGATATTGTACCTGACAAAGCTGACAGAAAAATTCATGCTCTTGCACCTATTATTGCTTTGTTAGTTGCATTATCAACTTATGCTGTAATTCCATTTGGTCCGGATCTTACAATCGGAAATTTTACTATACCATTACTCGTTGCAGATGTAAATATAGGAGTTCTCTTTATTCTTGCGTTGACATCTCTAGGAGTTTATGCAATCACATTAGCAGGTTGGTCTTCAGGAAGTAAATATTCATTGCTTGGTGGAATTCGTTCTTCTGCACAAATGATTTCCTATGAAGTGTCGATGGGATTTTCTGTTGCCGGCGTACTTTTACTTGCAGGGTCTCTTAGGCCAGTTGCAATTGTTGAAGCACAATCCGGCTGGATGTGGAATGCAATTCTTCAACCGATAGGATTTATCACTTTTCTCGTTTCTGCCTTTGCTGAAACAAACCGTTTGCCATTCGATTTACCTGAAGCCGAGCCAGAACTTGTTGGTGGATTTCATACCGAATACAGCAGCATGAAGTTTGCAGGATTCTTTCTTGCAGAATACGCAAATATGATTATTGCAAGTGCTTTTATTGTAACACTTTATTTAGGTGGCTGGCAGATTCCTTATATTGAAAAACTTGGACTTCCATCAGTTGTTGAAACTTTACTTTGTCTTGGAGCTTTTTTAGTTAAAATGGCAGCATTACTTTTTTTCTTTTTATGGGTAAGATGGTCATTCCCTCGTTTCAGGTATGATCAGCTGATGAATCTTGGTTGGAAGGTGATGTTCCCGCTTTCATTAATTAATATAGTATGGGTTGCAGCTCTTATTATGATTTTTGGTTTGTAGAATTGATTTTGTATTGAGTTGTCATAAAATTATTTCTATAATAAAGTTGAATTTCTTAAAAAATAAATGGAAACAAAAACTAAAAGAAGAAGAATAAAAGACCTTAATTTTTGGGAAAAAATTTATATTCCTGAATTAGTTAAAGGATTATCTCTAACCCTCCGAACAATGTTCAAACCAAAGTTCACTATGGAGTATCCAGAAGTCAAGTTTGATCCTCCGGGTTCATATCGAGGTAGACCTGTATTGGTTCAAGAAGAAAATGGTGTTGAAAGGTGTGTGGCTTGTGGATTATGCTCAAGAGTTTGTCCTGCATTGGCGATAGAAGTCCAGGCAGCAGAGACAGAATTGGAAAAAGAAAGATATCCCGAAAAATTTGAAATAAATATGATAAGATGCATTTTTTGCGGTTTTTGTGAAGAAGTTTGCCCCGAAGAAGCAATTGTTATGAGCAAAGATTATGAACTCGCATTTACAAAAAGGGAGGATGCAATTTATGGAAAAGATAAACTATTAGTGCCCGTCAAAAACCTTCAGGATCGTATCGATTTCCTCCGCCAATATAAGTAGTTGAACTAATCAAATTAATTGCTTTAATTACGAATGTATGTTTAAACCAGTAAACATAATACTGTGTTTTTTACTCTTTTTTGTAACTTTAAATGTAAAAGCACAGGATAACTTCAAAGTTTTTGTGCCGGAATATATTCCCAAAGATACCGGCTTTGAAGTTTCTATAGTCACTTCAAAAAATATTTCAGAGGCTGAAAAGCTCAACATTTATTTTTTCCCGGAGTTTTCTTTAGGTATTAATTCTGTTGAGTTGAGAACTGAAAAGGGAGAATATCAAATACCGATAATTAACGAGTATTCAGACAAATTTTCGGAAATATCCCGCAAAATAAGTTTAGATGTATCTGATACATCCGTTTTTTACTCAGAATCTTTTTTCGAAATTGTCATTCGTTTGAACCCACAAAATGTAACCTCAAACTTTTTAGAGTTTTATTCAGAATATATTGGTGGGGATGAAGTACTCGGACATTTAAAGATTACGGATGAAAATCTTGCTACTGATCAACCTGACCTTTATAAACTTTCGTTTAATTATTTTGAAAAATTTTATACTGCCGAATTAGCTGCAAGATTCGAGCAGAATTCTTTTTTAAATATTCCACTAGAATATAATTTTGATGAAAACTTGGTTGCTGAATTCTGGATAAAATTTAAAAACTACAAATCGACTTTTTTAGAAATAGTAAATTGGGAAACGAACAAAGTAGAATATTATTTATCAGTGAATGAAAATCAATTGCTTGCCATCAATTCCAAATTAAATCGAGTGTTTCAATCACAACCATTATTTATATCTTCAAATTGCTGGTATCATTTTGTTGTTATCTTCAATAAAGCTAATTCGCATTTGTCTTTTTTGTGTAATGATGAAGAGTTAGCCAGCATAAGTACAAACAACTATATCAACTTTAATAATTTATTATTTCATTTTAAGAATATTAACTCAACAGGTGTTTTCAATTTAGACCAGTTCCGAATAGTCTCTGATAATGGTTCTATGGCTGGAGTAATTAAGAATAAAAATTACGCTTCATATTCCGATGATAGTTCTGTTGTGGCTTTACAAATTAATTTTTCAGAAAAAGAAATTGAAAAATTTTTAGAAGATAAAATCATTTCTTACAACGGACTAAAACTTGTTAAATCAAATGCACCTATTTTCCCCAGGGCTCCTCAAATTGACATTAAATTTCTGAATAATTTTTTTGAAGTTGATTGGACAGGAGGCGATTTCAGGAATGCAGATTATTATTCTCTGGAAAGAGCAATCGGTACAAATGGTTTTGTTGAAGTCAATCGTGTTGAAGCAGATAATAATGAAGAAAAAAACTATTCACTTCTTACTGAAAAACCAAACCAAACAGAAATTTTATATTTCAGAATTAAACAGGTTAGTAAAGATGGTTCGTCGGTGTACTCAGATATTGTAAAATTGGGTCAGGGTGAAATTGAAGATGTGATATTAGGACAGAATTACCCAAATCCTTTTAATCCAACTACAACTATCAGGTTTGAGTTGCTTCAGGATTCTGATGTAGAAGTTAAAGTATTTAATCTTGAGGGAAAAGAAGTTGCTATGTTGTATAAGGGATTTTTAAATCGTGGTAACCATCAGTTTGAATTTGAAGCAAAAGATTTATCATCAGGAATTTATATCTATCAGATTATAACTCCGCTTTCAATAAAATCACACAAAATGATTTTAGCGAAATAAAATCTTTTTTTAAAACTAACTACTATTAACAATAAGTTAAGATCAACTTTATGCTTTCAAAAATTCTTTCCAGTGCTACTTATGGAATTGATGCTTACCTTGTTGAAGTAGAAACTAATGTTGAAAAGCAAATTCCCGGATTTGTTATTGTTGGTTTGCCCGACAATGCAGTTAAAGAAAGCAGGGAAAGAGTAACAGCAGCAATTAAAAACAG
>JARRKF010000201.1:0-6671 GCA_037388405.1 Ignavibacteriaceae bacterium
AGATAAAGCGATTGATTTTTTCAAAAAGCAAGACGATCAATATAAACTTGAAATTCTAAGTGAGTTGGATGAAAACAGCGAGGTAATTAGTATTTATAATGAAGGTGAATTCACTGATTTATGTACGGGTCCTCATCTTCCATCGGCAGGAAAAATTAAATATGTTAAGCTGTTAAGTGTTTCTGGCTCTTATTGGCGTGGTGACGAGCATAATAAGCAAATGCAAAGAATCTATGGTATTTCTTTTCCTAAAAAGAAAATGCTTGATGACTACATTCAATTTCTTGAAGAAGCAAAGAAACGTGACCACAGAAAAATTGGTAAGCAGCTTGACCTTTTCAGCATTCATGAAGAAGCTGGGGCAGGTTTAGTTTACTGGCATCCAAAAGGAGCGAGAGTAAGACTTGAGATAGAAAATTTCTGGCGTCAAGCTCAATTGGAAAATGGTTATGAGTTATTGTACTCTCCACATATGGGAAAAAGTTGGTTGTGGGAAACTAGTGGTCATCTTGGTTTCTATAAAGATAGTATGTATTCAAGTATGAAAATTGATGAACAGGATTATTACATAAAACCAATGAATTGTCCGTTTCATATTATGATTTATAAATCGCAGCTTCGGTCTTACAGAGATTTGCCTTTAAGATGGGCTGAATTGGGAACTGTCTATCGTTACGAAAAAAGTGGAGTGCTTCATGGTTTACTACGTGTGAGAGGATTTACTCAGGATGATGCTCATATTTTTTGCACACCTGAGCAGATAGAAAATGAAATTATTGAAGTGATCAGATTTGCAAAAATGGTTTTGGGTGCTTTCGGTTTTTATGATATGAACTTTTACTTATCAACAAAACCTGAAGATGCTGTTGGTGAAAATGATAGATGGGAACTTGCAACTAATTCTTTAAGGAAAGCACTCGAAAAAGAAAATCTTAAATATGAAGTTGATGAAGGAGCCGGGACATTTTACGGTCCCAAAATAGATATAAAAATAAAAGATGCCTTAGGCAGAGAATGGCAGCTAAGTACCGTACAATTCGATTTCAATGAACCCGAACGATTCGATATGAAATATATCGGGGAAGATGGAAAAGAACACAGACCATTCATGGTTCATAGAGCATTGTTAGGTTCAATAGAAAGATTCTTTGGAATACTTATTGAACATTATGCAGGAGATTTTCCAGCCTGGCTTTCTCCGGTTCAGGTCGCAGTTATTCCCGTTTCGCAGAATTTTTCTGACTATGCAGATGACGTACACAAGAAATTAATTCAAGCGAATTTACGTTCTCACGTGGATCACAGAAATGAAAAAATCGGTTACAAAATAAGAGATTGGGAAACCCAGAAAGTGCCTTATATGATAATTGTAGGTGAAAAAGAACAAAACTCAGGTAATATTTCAGTCCGACAGCATAAAAAAGGCGATATTGGGGCGTTTACATTAACTGATTTTATTGATAAACTTACAATTGAAATTAAAAACAAAGATTATAGAAACAACTAAAGAGGTAATATAATATCGCGCAAGTAGATAATATTCGTGTAAATGAAGATATTCAATCTCCTAAAGTTAGGGTGATTGACAATGACGGTAAACAGCTAGGAGTATTTTTAATAAAAGATGCAAGAAGATTAGCAAGCGAAAGAGGACGGGATCTTGTTGAAATAGCTCCTCAGGCTAAACCGCCAGTTTGTAAAATTATAGATTTTGGAAAATTCAGATATGAACAACAGAAAAAAGAAAAACTTCAAAAAAAGAATCAGCAGGTTTCGATACTTAAAGAAATAAGATTTCATCCAAATACAGATGTGCACGATTTTGATTTTAAGACGAGACACGCAATTAATTTTCTTGATGAAGGTAATAAAGTTAAAGCTACAGTTGTGTTTAAAGGAAGAGAAATGGCATATGTTGAACAAGGAGAGAATTTACTGAAGAGATTTTTAGAAAGAGTTGAGGATATAGCAAAAGTTGAAGTGGAACCAAACAAAACAGGACTGACCATGCCAAAAATGAAAAGTAACCGGGGCGCGTCAAAGACTTTTAAAAAAACTGCTTCCGGAAAATTTAAAAGACATAAAGCTTATAAAAGTCATATATTGACTTCAAAATCAACAAAAACAAAAAGACAATTAAGGAAAGCTACTTTAGTTTCCAAAGCTGATCAGAAAAAAGTTTCTTTAATGGTTCAATAACGACAAAGGATAATTAAAATGCCAAAAGCAAAGAATAATGTTGCTTCCAGAAAACGAAGACGAAAAGTATTAAAACAAGCAAAAGGCTATTGGGGTAGAAGAGGTAACGTCTATACAGTTGCTAAAAATGCTGTTGAAAAAGGAATGGTTCACGCATACCGTGATAGAAAAACTAAAAAGAGAATTTACAGATCTTTATGGATTACCAGAATTAATGCTGCAGTAAGAGAACATGGAATGAGTTATTCCAAATTTATTAATGCTCTTGAAAGTAAAGGAGTAATTATAAATCGTAAAGTTCTTGCAAACCTCGCAGTTGATAATCCTGATGCCTTCGCAGAACTTGTTAAGTTTGCTTCTAACTAATTTATACCCTCTCATAAATAATTAATTATTTTTGCAGAGGGTATTATTTTAAATTTTCGGCAGTGTCATAATGCAAATAGATGAAATTGATCAAATAAAAAAAGAATTTGAATCAGCAATACGTCAGACAGGTTCGGCAAGTGAACTTGAGCAGATTCGTATTAAATATTTAAGTCGTAATGGAATTATTACCAAACTTTTTGATGAACTAAAATCTATTTCTGTTGAACAAAAGCCAACATTCGGGAAACTTCTTAATGATTTGAGAAGGGATGCAACCGAACAATTCAATACTAAAAAAGCAGAACTTGAATCCGGAAATACTGCTGAAGCTTTTGATATAGATCTTACACTTCCTGGCAAAAAAGTAAAGATCGGAAGTAAGCATATACTTTCCCAAACTCTTTTCGAAATTAAATCCATCTTCAAAGGATTAGGTTTTTCTGTTTACGATGGACCTGAACTTGAATCCGATTACTACAATTTTGAAGCATTAAATTTTCCAGCTGATCATCCTGCAAGGGACATGCAGGATACTTTTTTTATTAGTGAAAAATTTTTGTTGAGGACTCACACCACTCCGGTTCAAATAAGAATAATGGAAAAAGAACAGCCTCCAATCAGAGCAATAATGCCTGGCCGAGTTTATAGAAACGAAGCGATCAGTGCGAAATTCTAGGATGTGGAATGGTTGATCCAAATGTTTTTAAATGTGTGAATTATGATTCTGAAAAATATACAGGATATGCTTTTGGAATGGGAATAGAAAGAATTGCGATGTTGAAGTATGGAATTGATGACATAAGAATATTTTTTGAAAATGATTTAAGATTCTTAAAACAATTCTAGCTGGAAATATCTCTTGAAAATTTCTTTAAACTGGCTAAAAGATTACGTCAACCTCGATGGAATTTCAACCGAAGAGATTGTAGATAAATTAACTATGTCAGGACTTGAAGTAGAAGATTTTGTCGATGAGACTAAAATTTATTCTGGTATCATCGTCGGTTTGATCAAAGAAGTCGAAAAACATCCTAATGCTGATAAGCTTACTGTTTGTAACGTCTATGATGGCAAATCAGATTTAAAGGTAATTTGTGGAGCTCCGAATGTTGCAAAGGGACAGAATGTTGTATTTGCTCAGATAGGTTCTGTAATTCCTAAAGGCGAAATGGAAATTAAAAAAGTTAAGATTCGCGGTGTTGAATCTAACGGAATGATTTGCGCAGAAGATGAACTTGAACTTAGTGATAATCATTCAGGGATAATGATTTTGGATGATCAGTTTTCTTCGGGAACTCCAATAAGTGAAGCACTAAATCTAAATGATGTGATACTTGATATAGCCATCACTCCAAACCGACCAGATGCATTGTCTCATATAGGTGTTGCTCGTGATCTTTCTGCAATATTTAATCGTGATTTAAGATTTCCAAAACTCGATTATAAAGAATCAGAACAAAGTATCAATGAACTTGCATCGGTCGAAATTGAAGATAGAGTAAATTGTCCTCGTTATTCAGCATCAGTAGTCTCTGGTGTTACAATTAAAGAATCTCCTGATTGGTTAAAGAATAAATTAGAAAAAATTGGTCTTCGTCCTATTAACAATGTAGTTGATGTTACAAATTTTATTTTGCACGAAATGGGACAACCACTTCATGCATTTGATTTAGATCAGCTTGCAAAAAGAAAAATAGTTGTTAAAAGTACAAAGCAAGAGATGAAGTTTACTACTCTCGATTCAAAACCAAGGACATTACCAATTGATACAATGATGATTTGCGATGGTGAAAGGGAAGTAGCAATTGCTGGTGTTATGGGTGGTGAAAATTCTGAGGTAACTGGGTCTACAAAAAATATATTGATTGAATCAGCATACTTTAATCCTTCTTCAATTAGAAAAACTTCTAAAAAATTACAACTTGCAACTGATTCATCATACCGATTTGAACGAGGCACTGATCCATCGAATACAGTTTTTGCAGCAAAAAGAGCAGCGCAACTAATTTCTTCTATTGCTGGAGGTGAAATTGCAAAAGGTGTAATTGATGAATTTCCTGGCAGAATAAAAAGCACCGAAATAACTCTTCGTTTTAACAGACTTAAGAGAATTCTTGGTTACGAAGTTCCTAAATCCGATGTAATAAAAATTTTCCAAAAACTGGGAATTAATTTACTTAAAGATCTCGGTGAAGCTCTTGAAGTTGTAATTCCTACTTTCCGACCTGATATAGAAAGAGAAGCAGACTTAATAGAAGAAGTAGCAAGAATAGCTGGATACGAAAAAATTCCAGTCGTAGAAAAAGTGAGTATTACTCTGGATAACCGGAAAGATGAGTTTGGAATTGAAGACTGCATAAGAGAAAATGCAATCGCACTAGGACTTAATGAAATGGTCAATAATCCGTTAAATCCAAAATTGAATTCCCAACTCACAGGAAATCCGATTGAAATTTCCAATCCTCAGAGTATCGATATGGCATTTCTAAGAACATCCTTATTAGTTTCTGCTTTGCCTGTGATTTCAAATAATATAAGAAAGGGCGAGAAAGATTTATCGGTCTTTGAGGTCGGAAAAACTTTTAATGCATTGTCTGGATCGATAGACAACTTTAAAGATTTTGAAGAAAAAAAGAATTTACTATTTATTCTAACAGGTAAAAAAGTAAAGAGAGAGTGGTATTCTGATGAGAAAGAATTTGATATATTTGATTTGAAGGGGCTGATTTTTTCGTTTTTTGATAAATTTTCGCTTGACAATGTTTTAAATGATTCTTATAATTCCATTCAAAATAAGATTTACGATTATTATTTCACCATAAACTTTAAAGAAACTGTTCTTGGTAGTGGTGGAAGGTTAAAAAATAATGTTCTTAAAATGTTTGACATTGAGCAACCAGTTTACTCGTTTGAAGTTGATGTGACAGCTTTCAACAATTTAATTACTGCTAACAAGTCATTTAATGAACTGTTAAAGTATCCAAAAGTGGTACGAGATGTCGCATTTATTTTCAATAAATCGGTAAAATATGCAGAGGTAAAGGAATTTATTATCAATGAAAGTAGTAATATTTTAAAAAGTGTTGAATTATTTGATCTTTTTCAGAGTAAAGAAATTGGTGAAGGTAAAAAAAGTATGGCATTCAGTATGGAATACTACGATTATAATAGAACTTTAACCGATGAAGAAGTAGATACTGATTTTCAAACTTTAATTGGTAAAATAACAAAAAATTTTAATGCTACTCTAAGAGGAAAATAATTGGTGGATCTTGCAAAATATGAAACCTTAATTTCGGACTTAAGTGCTCTTGAGTCCCAGGTTGAAATCTTGAAAAATAAATTCAATGATACTCTTCAAAGGAATAAGGAATTAGAAGTTTCACTTAATGACTATCAGCAAGATAAAAATCTTCTTCACGAAAAAATTTCCGAATTAGAATCGGAATTAGAACAAGTAAAACTTAAAGTGGAGGAAAAATCAAAATTAAATTTAGAAGAAAAGGAAGAATTAAAAAATAAAATTAAAGATTTAGTATCAAGAGTTGATAAACACTTGTCTGCAGATTTATCTGGTTAGAACTCTATTCCGTAATGATGCAGCAAGTTTAGTTCTTAAATAATTTGATAGTGGGTAAGCACTAAAAATCTGATGGAAAAAAAGAAGCTTAAAATAAAAATATTCGATAAAGAATATTCATTGCTTGTTGAAAATGAAGAGTAAATTCTTTTTTTCCTCAAAATCTTTAAAATTGTTTATCGATCCAGTCAATGCATTAAAAGATTTTCCAATCTCAAATACTGATAAATCTTTCTCTCCTTTTTTTATATTATTTGAAATGGCTGGTAAAGCTGAAACCAATAAAGATGTTCTGAGAAATGCCATATCAATACTCTGAGGATTGGAAATCTCAATTGGTTTGCCGGTTAATTGAGAATTTGTTTTTGGAATTAATGGATTATTTACCATTTCATTAAATCCTAAAGCAATTGCATTTTCTCTGATACGGTCTTCAAATCCAAACTCATCTTTTCTGTTATCAAGTGTAATACTAACTTTTTCTACGACCGGAATTTTTTCGTAACCAGCTATTCTCGCCACT
>JARRKF010000202.1:0-4128 GCA_037388405.1 Ignavibacteriaceae bacterium
TCTTTTTTTCGATGCCGGATATTATCTAAGAGAAGCCGATGTTGAAAGAGGTATTTTGAAAAGTGAAGATTATATTTTTGGTTACGGACTTGGAATAACAGTTGAAACGACAATCGGACTTTTGGGTGTGAGCTTTGCTCTTGCACAGGGCGATTCATTCAGTGAAGGTAAAATTCATTTTGGAATTATAAATGAGTTTTAAATAAATACTTTCTGCATATCTTTCTTTTTGGTTAATTCGGAAATTTGACTTCATTCTTAAATACATTTCTCTTTCTTTTCGTAATTTTCAGCCAGTATCTCTATAAAATTTTATTTGAGTTGAAAGAAAAGTTTAAAGCCATATTAAAACTTATCCGTCCAATAAATGCTGTTGTTACTTTTGTTTCTGTGATAGTTGCAGCTATTATCTGTGCTTCAGGTGAGATTCTCTGGATTCCTGTTTTACTTGCATCTTTTGCAGCAGTGTTTACTCTGGCAGCCGGAAATTTAATCAATGATATTTTCGATATTGAAATAGATAAAGTAAACCGACCTGATCGTCAAATTCCTTCAGGAAAAATTACATACAAAGAAGCATTTTTAAAGAGAATTCCTCTAGCTGGAAATGTAGTTGTTGCATTTTTAACAGGACTTGTCTTCATCTACGGCGGAGTTGCTATTGGAAATCCGGTGGCTGCGGTCATTCCTGCATTGTTCGCTTTTCTTATTAATTTAATTAGAGAAGTTGTAAAAGATATGCAGGATGTTGAGGGTGATAAAAAATCCGGAATAAAAACTTTCCCAATTAAGTTTGGTTTTCAAAAATCAAAGGTCCTCATTCTTTTGTTAACCATATCCCTTATACTTTATACCTTATACCCTTTCTTATTCCGGATTTACAAAATAGAATATTTTATTGTTGTTATGTTAATTGTAAATCCGTTACTTGTTTATTGTCTGAAAATTTTGTTTTCTGTTCATTCGGAAGAGAGTTTGATTAAAATCAGTAATCTTTTAAAATTGAATATGATATTTGGACTTATTGCAATTGTTTTAGGTTAATGAATTCTTTCGACAGATCATATCTCAAAGAAAATATAAAATTAATTGCCGGAACTGATGAAGCAGGTCGTGGTCCGCTTGCAGGTCCTGTTGTAGCAGCCGCTGTCATTTTTCCAGAAAAGGTTAAAATAAGAGGAATAAAAGACTCAAAACTTTTAACTGAGGCAGAAAGGGAAAAGTTACTTCCGAAGATTCTTGATAATGCCTTGGCTTATTCTGTATCTGTTGTTTCACACGGAGAAATTGATCGAATAAATATTTTGCAGGCTTCTTTGCTTGCCATGTCAACTTCAGTAAATAGATTGAAAGTAAAACCTGATCTTATTCTTGTTGATGGCAACAAAGTTTTCGGTAGTATCATCCCTGCCATTCCAATAATAGACGGTGATGCAAAGTCATTTACAATTGGTGCTGCTTCCATTTTGGCAAAAGTAACACGTGACAGAATTATGAAAAGATTATCATCAAAGTTTCCCTTTTATAAATGGGAAAGAAACAAGGGTTATGCGACAAAGGAACACATCGATGCAATAAAAAAATATGGACCTTGTGTACTTCACAGAAAAACCTTTCTTAAAAAGATATTTTATGAACAGAATGTTTTGGAATTTATAAGTGCTGAGGATTAGAACTTAAATGCCAAAGTTAGATAAAAAAGAGTTGGCTAAAAGAGGTGAAGATCTGGCTGCAAAAATACTTGCAGAAAAAGGATATGAAATTATTGAACGTAACTACAGATTTAGCCATGGTGAAATTGATATAATTGCTATCGATCCAAAAAATAAATTTACTGTATTTGTAGAAGTAAAATCCCGTCAAAATCTGGAGTTTGGAGAACCGGAATACGCAATTACTAAAAACAAGCAGAAGCAGGTTAGAAAAATGGCTGAATTATATCTTTACGATAAAGAAATCACTGAAATTGACTGCCGCTTTGATGTATTTACTATTTTATTCGAGGATCTGGATAATCCTGTTGTTAATCACTATGAAAATGCTTTTTGATATGTTTTATTAATGCTTAGCAATTACCCATTCCGTTGTGAATTTTATGTGACCTGCATAACCACTTGATTTCTATTCACAATCATTTTCTATATTTTTAGTTGCAATTAATCTTTATTTGGTACAAAATTCATTAACAATAAATAACTGCGGTTAATTTAGTGAATGGTTCATCAGTAACAGACAGATTATTCGGAGTTACAATTCAAAGACTCAACGACTTTTTTACGATGGTCGGTGGTTTAACCAGTTTTACCGGTCGTTTTTTAAAAGAAGTCTTTTTACCTCCGTACGAAATTGAAGAGATTAGAAAGCACATGATTGAACTCGGAATGAAGACTCTTCCAATAGTTGGAGTAACAGGGTTCATTCTCGGTTTAGTTCTTGCAATGCAATTAAATCCTGTTCTTAAAAGATTCGGTGCTGAAGCATTTCTTCCCGGGTCGGTTGGAATTTCAATTGTTCGTGAACTTGGTCCGGTCATTTGTGCATTAATATTTGCAGGAAGAGTCAGCTCAGGAATTGGGGCTGAACTTGGGTCAATGCGTGTAACGGAACAAATCGATGCTATGGAGGTTTCCGGTGTTAATCCATTCAGATTTCTTGTTGTCACAAGAGTTTTTGCAACTACTTTTATTCTTCCCATCTTAACTGTTTATGTAATATTTATTTCCTTGATTGGTGCTTACATAGCTGTGGTTTTAGTTCAGAATATGACCTGGGCTTACTATCTGGATAGAGTTATTTTTTCTGTTGAGTTTGGTGATGCAATTCCTGGAATTAGTAAAACATTTGTCTTCGGCTACATTGTGGGTTTGGTTGGTGCATACAAAGGTTATACTGCAGAAAATGGAACCGAAGGAGTCGGGAAAGCATCGACAAGTGCAGTGGTGGTTTCTTCATTGCTGATTTTAATTTTTGATATGGTTTTAGTGAAACTAACTCTCTGGATCTGGCCAACGGTGAAGTGATGGTGGAAATTAAAGATTTACATAAATCTTTTGATGGTAATGTTGTCCTTGATGGTGTTTCATTCAAAGTTGAAGATGCCGAAAATATGGTTGTTTTTGGACGAAGTGGCACCGGAAAGAGTGTACTCTTAAAGTGTATGATAAGATTAATGGATTCTGATTCCGGCGATGTTTTTATCCAGGGGAAGGATGTTTTTAAGTTGAATTTGAAGGAGCTTAATGAGCTTAGAAAAGATATTGGTTTTCTTTTTCAGGGGGCAGCTTTGTATGACTCTATGAGTGTAAGAGAGAATCTTGAATTCCCTTTAAAAAGAAATTTTGATCTTGAACAGAAGGAAATTGATGAAAGAATTCATTTTGTTCTTGAGTCTGTTAGTTTGCTCGAGGCTATAGATAAAATGCCATCAGAACTTTCTGGCGGAATGAGAAAAAGAATAGGTTTGGCGAGATCAATAATCACAAAACCAAAGCTAATGCTTTATGATGAACCAACAACAGGTTTAGATCCAATAACATCAAAAGAAATAAGTGTTCTTATTAATGAACTTCAGCATGCTTTAAAAATGACTTCGATAGTTGTTACACACGATCTGCTCTGTGCTAAAATAATTGCTGATAGAGCAATTGTTCTTGACGATGGAAAAATTGTTAAAGAAGGAAGCATAAATGAATTAGTTAATGCTGACGAACCATTACTTAAGAACTTTTTCAGTGATAAAATAATCGAACATAACGGGAGTATGAAATGAAAGTCGGATTATCAGGTGCCAAGCTTGGTATATTTATTTTTATCGGAAGTACGCTTCTAGTAATTGGAATTTTTATGCTTGGGAACAAGGAAGCTCTTTTCAAACCTACGTTTACGGTAAAGGCATATTTTAGAAATATAGAAGGCTTAAGAAATGGTGCACCAGTTAGACTCAGCGGAATTGATGTAGGAGCTGTTCAGGACATTAAAGTTGTTGGTGACTCTGTAAGTTTAATTGAAGTAAAAATGAGACTCTTGGATGATATAAGGCATTTTATAACTGTAAATACACAATCAGAAATTCAGACAGAGGGATTGGTCGGAAATAAATTTGTTGCTCTTAAAGTTGGTGAAACGGGT
>JARRKF010000203.1:0-1104 GCA_037388405.1 Ignavibacteriaceae bacterium
ACAATTAAACCTTATCAAATTCCTTTGCTTAGAAGAAAAGTCGGAGTAATTTTTCAAGACTTTAAGCTTCTCCTTGATAGAAATGTTTATCAAAATCTTGTTTATGTAACAAAGGTTACTGGAACTCCTTCTAAAGAAGCTAAGAAAAAAATAAATGATGCTCTTTCTGAAGTTGGACTTTCACATAAAAGACTAAACAAACCAAACGAACTTTCGGGAGGGGAACAGCAAAGAGTTGCAATTGCAAGAGCATTACTTAATGATCCAATTTTAATCCTTGCAGATGAGCCAACAGGTAACCTTGATCCCGAGACTTCCGGTGAGATACTAGCTCTTCTTAAAAAAATAAATAAAAAGGGAACAGCAGTTTTAGTTGTTACGCATAATTACGAACTAGTAAAAAAAGCCAATGAAAGAATCATTAAGCTTGAAGATGGAAGAGCATTAAAAGCAGTTATTAAGAAGAAAGAACAGGACTAATTTTAAATATCAAGTTTATTTAAAACTTTTTTATTCACTTCTTCAATACTTCCTAAACCATCAATTGAAATAATATCTTTTTGTTTCCTGTAATATTCCAAAACTGGTTCTGTATTATTCCTGAAAACTTCCAACCTGTTTCTGACTACTTCTTCTTTATCATCGTCTCTTAAATAAAAACTGTCCACCGCACCACAATTTGGACATTTGTTCGTGTTTTTTATTTTGTCAAGTGTAAAGATTTGTCCACATTCTCTACAAGCTCTTCTGTTGCTTATTCTATTTACTAATTCATCATCATCAGCGGTTATATTAACAACCTGAACATCCTTAATATTCATTTCATTTAAAAGCTTATCTAGAGCAGTCGCCTGTTTTACTGTTCTTGGAAATCCATCAAGAATAAATCCTTTTTTACAATCTGGTTTGTGCAATCTGTCCTGAATTATCCCAATCATAATATCATCTGGAACCAGATCACCTCTGTTCATAATCTCCTGAGCTTTTTTACCAAGTTCAGTTTTGTCTTTAACGGCTTGTCTTAGAATATCGCCTGTTGAAATATGTGGAATGTTTAATTTAGATGAAATGAGTTTTGCCTGCGTTCCCTTGCCAACGCCGGGA
>JARRKF010000203.1:1113-7789 GCA_037388405.1 Ignavibacteriaceae bacterium
TTGTAAATTATAGAATTATAAATGTACTCTCAAGTTTTGGGTGGAGAATATTTTAAAGTATCTTCCTTATTCAGATTATTGAAGAAGTCTTGTAAAAGCCTCTGACTTTCTTCTGCATAAATGCCGGAATAAACTTTTATTTTATGATTTGTTTTTCCGTTTTCTGCAAGATTGTGGACGCTTCCACAAGCACCAAATTTAGTGTCAAATGTTGCGAAATAGAGTTCATTTATCCGCGAAGCAAGCATTGCTCCTGTACACATAATACAAGGCTCTAAGGTAACATAGACCGAGCACTCGTTAAGTCGCCAGTTACCAATATTATTTGAAGCCGCTGTTAATGCAATCATTTCAGCATGGGCAGTCGCATCTTTTAATTTTTCTACCTGGTTGTAACCCCTTCCAATTATTTTATTATTATTTACGACTACCGCACCCACAGGAACTTCCTTCTCTTCAAATGCTTTTTCAGCTTCCTGCAAAGCACAAATCTTAAAAAACAATTTCTATTTGATCTTCAGTGAAGAAAAATATCGTTTTATGTTTGCTGCTTTGCAGGAAGCTGAAAAAGCATTTTCCTTTTGGATATGTTTTAAGATTGTGACCGAATTTTAATTGCTCTTCCATTCTACATGACCATACAAGTTGACCATTCCAGACAGTTATATCTGGACATCCATCACACATACTTTGTCTTCCGTCTGGCATAAAATCAACCGGCTGAATAATCATAACTGATTGGTAATGAAGTCTCTTAAAAATATTGAGAGGATTTTTATAGAATTTGATAAAAGCTTTTCTAAGCTTTTTATCCAAAACTCCCATCAATAACATACTTTTGCCTTTACGAGTCCATTTTGGTGCAGCATAAGCAAGATACTTGTTATGGAAAAGATGATAAAACATCTGAACCATTTCCATTCCTTTTTTACCCACGTAGCCATATATTTTTTTCTTTGTTCCCAATCTTCCGGTTAATAACCACTTAAATGAATCGGGTTTTTCTGAACCATTAAGATATGCACAAGGATCGAAGTCAGGATATTCTTTTCTTATTAATTCTACTACTTCAGGAGCTTTAATATCTGCTCTTGTAGCAGGGTCTTCATTATAAACAAGCTGGCTCATATCAATTTTCTTCGGACCGAGATAAAAATCGTATTCACTATTATTCACTGCACGGTAGAGGATAAAGACCATTACGTTAACAATATCGATATTCTTATTTGCCCATTTTACCATCTCAGGAATATATTTCATTGTATCTTCATAAACTGTGGAATTGAAAGCACAGGAAATATTTCCTTCATCAGCGAGCATTTTTGCATATTGATATCTCAAGTCATTTAATTCAAGCTCGTTTTTATCTTTCCATTTTGGTCTGCCTTGCTTACTATCAATATGAAAAGTAAAACCAAAAACACCTGCCTTCTTAAGTTCGTGCAATAATTCTTTTGTTAATGCCAAACCGTTTGTATTAATGATTGGCTTCATATTTCTTTTCTTCACCTCTTTAACTATTTCAATTATATCCGGATGTGTTAGAGGATCACCACCTGCAATTGAAACACCATCAGCGTTTCGAAGTTTTACAAATACATCCAGATCGTCTTTAATTTGATCTATTGTTTTATGTCCATCTTTTTCATTTAGTCTGTAACATCCTTCGCAATAGATATTACATTTTGAAGTTGGTTCAAGCCAGGAAATAGAATTATCTGTTAGATTCCAGGGAAGGCGATAATAATCTAAATGATTAAGTGAATTGAAGTCCATCATAGCTCCTTATAGTCTTTAAGAAAAATTTTTATTCTTTCTTAGGCAAACTTAGAATACTTGACAAAGCAAAACAACCCTTTTTAACATCAAATCTATTAATGAAATCCAATTGTGTGTCCTAAAACATTTCAAAGTTTTTGAAATGAAAACTGAAGAAGGAGGAAATGTTCTACTGGAATAATAGATTTATAAATAAGTAAAAATTATATGAAGTAGGGTATTAACTAGGGAATAAGGATGTAAGAATTAATACTGGTTCTTTAATGAAATGTTAGCTGGCTGAATGTTTTCATTCAATTAAGTCTTAAATTATTTTAAAGTGATTTAAAAATAAAAGAGACCTTTTTATCGGTCCCTTTTTAATTCGCCCTCACCCTAAATTTTAATTTATTTCACTTAAAATAATTTTCAATTTCTGTTCTCGACTTTTTTATACTATGGAGCGATACTCCAATGTATACTGCCAATCCGACTATTATTATTCCCAACATTAAATAAACTGCCATAGCTAAACCCTCCAATTTTTATCTCATTCTTCAACGATAGTGCCATTCAGGACTTTTAATAATAAAAATTAAATTGAGAGATTTTAGAAATTTGCTTTGGGATAATGTATCTAATTGAAATAGAAGTTGAGAATTGAATCAGAATTATAAGACTTAGTGACGAATTTGACGGATATGAAGGGAAGGTTTAATTTTTATGCAATATTAACGGTATTCCGTTGTAAAGATATATCCTGCCAAAATTTTCACTTATCCAGTTTAGGGGTTTTGAATTTCCTGAATCTTTTTCTTTAACATTAATTCTTACTACTTCAGGTCTTTCTTGAAGATTAATTACAGCATTACAAAAATCTTCCGGAGTAAGGCAATGAGCATCGTCCAATTCAACATCCAGTACTTTTTGATGATTAATTTTGATGCTTCTAAAGTAAAGATGAGCTATTGGTAAAACTTTATATGTCAGTGTTACTTCAAAGTTTCGCATAGCTAAATTTTAAAATAAGATATGAAATTTACAATAGTGGTTCAAAAACTATCTGATAATCTTTAATATAACCGCTCATCAAATATTTTGCACAGAATGGCTTTTTCTCTTGGCTAAACTGATTTATTGAGTTAAATTCGCAGGTCAAAATGTCAAATCAAATCATTCCAAATAAATATGGGAGGTTGAATGTAGTTACCGTTCCTTTTGATAGCCCGGGACTGGCTGCATTTTATATTGTTGTTCGTGTAGGTTCAAGAAATGAAATAGAACCCGGAGTTACTGGCTTTGCTCATTTCTTTGAGCATATGATGT
Organism: Ignavibacteriaceae bacterium; assembly: GCA_037388405.1. GTDB lineage: Bacteria > Bacteroidota > Ignavibacteria > Ignavibacteriales > Ignavibacteriaceae > IGN2. Next base: position 4,198 of record JARRKF010000203.1, read on the forward strand.
TCAGAGGGACAGATAAATATCCCCGCGAAAAATATAATGAAGTTCTTAAAATGACTGGTGCAGGAGCTAATGCAAATACTTCTTTAGATAGAACAATTTATCACATGACCGGAAATGCAGATTATTTAGAAAAAATGTTTGAATTGGAATCTGACAGATTCATGAACTTACATTATTCTGAGCATGACTTTAAAACTGAAGCTGGTGCAGTGAAAGGGGAGTATACAAAAAATCATGCAAGTCCTTATCAACAGCTTTATGAAGATCTATTAAATACAGCTTTCGATGTTCATACATACAAGCACACAACAATGGGTTTTTTCAAAGATATTGTCGATATGCCAAATCAATATGAGTATTCAATAAAATTCTTCAACAGATTTTACAGGCCAGAATATTCAACGATAGTTGTTGTTGGAGATGTAAATTCTGAAAAAGTAAATGAGCTTGCTGAAAAATATTTCGGTAAATGGGAAAGAGGAAATTATTCATCTGATATTCCTGTTGAACCAGAACAAAAAGAAGAAAGATTTGTTCATTTGCAGGATGGTTCAATCCCTCCATATCTAAGTATGAATTATAAAGGGCCTGCCTTCAGTGATAAGAAAATAGATATGCCTGCACTTGATGTTTTGAATACTTTACTTTTTTCTGAAAATTCGGTTCTGTATAAAAAACTTGTTGTTGAAGAACAAAAACTAAGATTTCTTGGAGGCGGTGCAATGGATTCAAGAGATCCATATCTGATAACAATTCAAGCTTCGTTCATAAATAAAGATGATTTTCAGTATGTAAAAGATGAAATATCTAAAGCAATTGATGATATTAAAAAGAATGGTGTTGATGAGAAGCTACTTGAAGAAACTAAATCAAATTTAAAATACAGCTTCGCAATGAGCATCGATAATCCTGATGCAATTGCAAATTCATTGAGTCACTATATTTACCTAACTGGTGATCCAGAATCATTAAACAGATTATATGCCTTGTATGATAAAGTTACAAGCGACGATGTAAAAATGGCTGCAAATAAATATTATGTCGACAGCGGATTGACTATCGCCACAATTTCAGCCGATGAAAATGGAGGGGTAAAATAATGAAGACATTAATTATTTCAATTTTGTTAACAGGAATCATTATGGCACAGGAAGTTGTTGAATTGAAGCAACCAAACTCCTCAAAGCTGATTGTTAAATTTATGTTCAAGAATGGCTCAATGTCTGATCCACAAAGTAAAGAAGGATTAACTTACACAACTGCTCAATTGATTACACAAGGTGGAACAGGAAAAATGACATTTGGTGATATTCAGGATAAAATTTATCCAATGGCTGCAAGATATTATTCATCAGTTGATAAAGAAGTTACGATTTTCACTTTCGAATTTCACAAAGACTGGATGGATCAATTTTACCCAATAATGATAGGATTGATTACTGATCCATCCTTAACTCAAACAGATTTCGACCGGGTTAAAGTAAACCAGCAAGCTTATGTTGATCAAATTATTCGTGCTTCATCCGATGAAGAATACAGCAAGAAAGCTCTTGAAGATTTTCTTTTCAGAGGAACAAATTACCAGCATATGGTTCAGGGTAAATCGGTCTCTGTTGCCTCAATTAGTCTTGAAGATGTAAAAAATTATTATAAAAATTTCTTTACAAAAAATAATTTGATGATTGGAATTGCTGGAAATTATCCTGAGTCTTTCCTTGAGAAAATAAAAACGGATATTTCAAAATTGCCTGATACAAATCCTGAAATTCCTTCTGCTCCTGAAATTAAAATGCCAGATGGTATTAACGTTGAAATAATTTCAAAAGAGGGTGCGTTTGGCTCTGCAATTTTTGCCGGGTATCGACTTTCGATTACGAGAGCTAACGATGATTTTGCTGCACTGATGGTTGCAAATTCTTATCTTGGTGAACACAGAAAATCCTATGGAAAATTATACCAGATGATTCGCGAACAGCGCTCAATGAATTATGGTGATTACTCATACATTGAGTGGTATGATAACGGCGGAGGAAATATGTTGCCACCATCCGGTGTTCCAAGACATTCAAATTATTTTGCACTCTGGATAAGGCCCGTGCAAATTGCTAAACAATTAAAGATGCAGTATGAGGAATTGAAAGATGTAAACATAGGTCATGCACATTTTGCACTTCGAATGGCCTTAAGGGAAATGGACAAGATGATTAAAAATGGAATTTCGCAAGAAGACTTTGAAGCAACGCGTGAATTCCTGCAAAGTTATATCAAACTTTATATAAAATCTCCCGATGAGCAGCTTGGTTATTTAATGGATTCAAAAATGTACGGAAGGAAAAATTACATCGCAGAACTTGGTAATTTACTCTCTGCGCTGACACTGGATGATGTGAATAATGCAATTAAAAAGTATATGCAAATCGATAATATGAAAATTACTATAGTGACAGATGTAAGTGAAGCTGAGCCATTAGCAGAAAGTTTACGAAATAATTCTCCATCACCGATGAGTTATTCAAATCTCGTAAAAGCAGGTTTACCCGAAGAAGTATTGAAGGAAGACGCTGAGACGGAAAACTTCAAACTGAATGTAAAGAATGTCACTATCGTAGATTCGAAAGATACTTTTAAGTGATAGAATTTAATTTGAAACTATAAGCCGGGTTAAGCCCGGCTTTTTTATTGAAATAAATATCGATAAGAATTTTCAAAATCTCCCTTCTATAAATCGGCAGCATTCCTTATTTTTATAGTAAATGTTTATAAATTGGATTGTAAGAATTGGACTCGGGAGATCCACGAACCTAACCAATGTCTACATATGCAGAAATAGAAATTACTTTAGACTGATTTTATAATTTTATATTTTAATCGATTGTTCTTTGAGGGGTTAGAATTATGTTAAAATCTTTAATTATTTATTCAATCAAACTTTCCATTTTGCCATTAATCGTTTCACTTCTTTTAAATGCGTGTGATTCAGATGATATAAATAGCTCTCAAGGAGGATATGAGGTCCTCTTCGATTCACTTTATTATACCGGAGGCCAATGGTCAGATGCTTCTGATATACTTGAAGTTTCATCTGGTGGATATATTGTGGCGGGGAGACTTGGTTCTTTCGGAAATCAAGCAGTTCTCATCAGAATTAATGAAGCAGGTGAACAAGTATGGAGAAAAAGTTATTCCGGGGAACGTCTCCATTCAATAATTGAAACTGCTAACGGTTTTGTCGCAGCAGGAGGATCTGCCCCTGGTGGTTATATATTGGGTATTGATGAGCAAGGCAATATTTTATGGGAAAAAGATATTGCATTTCCCTATGCGGAAGATGCCAGGAAAATTATTCAAACTTCAGCCGGTGATTTTTTTATTCCGGTTAATTCCTATGAGACACATGGCAAAGCAAGACTGGTAAAATTATTTAGTGACGGCGTTACAAATTGGATTAAGATAATTGAGGGTGACTCACGAACTCGGATTTATTCTCTTGCTGAAGATTTGGATGGTAACATAAATCTTATTGAAGAGATCGAACAAGATTCTCTATCATCTAACTGGCTGGTAACGCTGGATAGGGACGGTAACGAAATAT
>JARRKF010000204.1:0-3764 GCA_037388405.1 Ignavibacteriaceae bacterium
TCTCGGTTTACCATCCGAAAGATTTATATCATCAAATAAACTAGCTGAAAAAGTGAAAAAGCTGAAAAAAGAAATTGAGTCGAATAATAAAATAGAAGTTGTTCTTTGGGATGAAGAATATTCATCCTTAATAGCTAAAGAAAAGATCGTTGAATCAGTATCAAAAAAATCAAAGAGAAAAAACAAAGAATTATTAGATCAGCATTCTGCTGCGATTATCCTGCAGGAGTTTTTGGATTCAGACTAATGGAAGAATTTTCTAAAAAAGTTTATTAAGTGATCTGAGTAAATCTTGATAATCAAAAAAATTATCTCACATTATGTTTGACATTGATATTTCAAAAAGCTATTTTTTCAGCCATAAATCAACCAATTGGGAGCATTTCTATGTCAGCATTGTCACTTGACGCACTTGGAATGGTGGAAACCAAAGGTTTAGTAGGTTCCATCGAAGCTGCGGACGCAATGGTTAAAGCAGCAAAAGTAGAATTAATAGGTAAAGAAACTATCGGTGGTGGTTACGTTACAGTAATGGTTCGTGGTGATGTGGGAGCAGTAAAAGCCGCTACTGATGCAGGTGCAGCAGCAGCACAGAGAGTTGGTGAGCTTGTTTCAGTTCATGTAATTCCTCGCCCGCATTCAGATGTTGAGATGATACTTCCAAAAAGATCTAAATAAAAATCACTATGGCTGACAGAGCTTTGGGTATGGTAGAGACCCGAGGATTGGTAGCTTCTATTGAGGCTGCCGATGCAATGGTGAAAGCAGCTCGGGTTAAACTAATTGGAAAAGAAAAAGTTCAGGGAGGACTAATTACAATCCTTGTAGTTGGTGAAACTGCAGCTGTAAAATCTGCCGTTGATGCAGGGGCTGTAGCTGCTCAAAGAGTGGGGGAGTTAATTTCAACTCATATTATTCCTAGACCAGATGATCAGATAGATGAAGTAGTAGAAGGAATTAAAAGTTCTGAGGAGAAATCTGTCGAAGAATTACCAGTTCAGTCAAAGAAGAAACCTGAACGAATAAGAAGAAAAGCAAAGATCAAAGAAAAAGAAGATGAGCCTGAAGAAAAATCACCTTCTGATGATACAACTTCTTCAACTCTGGACAGATTGAAGAGAGAAGCTCTTGGTGAAGCTACTGATGAAGTAAAAGAAGCCAGGCCAACTACTTCAAGAACAGAAAGTACTTATTCAATGCAGGATTTGGAAGTAATGAACGTTCATCAACTTCGCAGATTTGCAAGAGATTTTGAAGAGTTCCCAATAAAAGGAAGAGAAATTTCCCGAGCTAACAGAGGCGAACTGTTAGATTTTTTTAAAGCACTTCTTAAATAACTTCGGTAGTACATTTTTCTTCCTGCTGATTTTACTTTATTACTTATATTTATAGCGTGAGAAAAAAACTTAACATCTTTTTAGCATCAATTTTATTCTCGATTATTATTTGGGGTTCTATTTCACTCTCCGATTTTTATTATACTAACATCGATGTAAATCTTTCATTAGTAAATTTGCCAAAAGGTTATACAACAGGAACTAGACTTGGTGATAAAGTTGTACTGCGAGTAAAGGGAAGAGGTTGGAAACTTGTCTCACTTAATGTTGGTCCTGAATCGGAATTTATTGTTTCGGCCAAACCGGATAGTGGTTGGCAGGTACTAAGTTTATCTGATTTTCTTGAAAGTAATCGGTGGCTGCTCTCAGATGTTGATATTATAAGCATTGAGCCTGATTCGATACGATTTTTTGTGGAAAGAAAAATTTCTAAAAAGTTGCCATTAAATCCTGATCTTGACTTAGAATTTAAACCAGGGTACGGTCTGGCTACAAATGTCGTTTTGAATCCGGATTCTGTTGAAGTTAGCGGTCCGTTAAGTTATATAAAGCCGCTTGAAAGAATATCCACCGACCCAATATCATTAGTCTCTCTGGATGCAAAAAAAGAAGTTGAGGTTGGATTGCCGCACCGAAACGGATTCACATACAATATTAAATTAGTAGAAGTTTTACTTGATGTTCAAAGAGTTATTGATAAACAGTTCGATAATATTTCAGTTGAAGTCGTTGGAATTCCATTAGGAAAAGAAGTTGTACTTCTACCTAACAAAATTTCTGTTAATGTGAGGGGTGGAATAGAAATTCTCGGCAAACTAAATGACCAGCAATTCAGTGCAAGTGTAAAGTATCAGGACCTCGTCAGCGATACAACTGGCAGTGTAGCTCCTGTTATAATAATGCCCAAAAATGTAGCTCTTCAATATGTTAGACCAGAAAGATTACGATATATTATCAGGTCTTTTTAGGCTCCTTAATAATTACTACAATGTTTTAATTGGGCTGAAAGTTTATCTATATTAACAAATTAAAATTCATTTCAATATTTAGAAAGCAATATGTTTATCACTTTTGAAGGAATAGATTTTTCGGGTAAATCCACACAAATTGAACTTCTTAAAGACTATCTGGTAGACCATAATAAAAAGGTAGAAATATTAAGAGAACCCGGCGGAACTGAAATATCAGAAAAAATTAGAAATATACTTCTGGATAATAAAAATGACGAAATGTTCGCTGAAACCGAGCTGCTTCTTTTCTCTTCCAGCAGGGCACAATTGGTTAGAGAAAAAATTCGTCCTTACCTTGAGAAAGGAATTTACGTAATTTCAGATAGGTTTCACGATTCTTCTACAGCATATCAGGGATATGGCAGAGGTGTACCTTTAGATGTTGTGACTCATGTGCATAACCTTGCCATAGGTGATACAATCCCCGATATAACTTTCTTTATAGATATCCCGGTTGGAATTGCAAATGAAAGAAGAAAGAAGAAATCTAAAGGAAAACTAGATAGAATTGAATTATCGGATACAGAGTTTTATAACAGAGTCAGAAGTGGATATCTAGAAATAGCAAAAAAAGAGGAACGCTTTAAAGTAATTGATGGAACTCAGACAATCGAAACAATACAAAATCAAATTATATCAGAATTAGAATTAGTTGACCGGAGGTAATGTTAAGAATGAAGAAAAAACTTCTATGGGTAATTGGATTTTTATTATTAGGTTTTACAATTTCTGGATTTTATGCTGTAAGAAGCGATATCTATTTTGAAATATCCAAGAATCTAGATCTCCTTGGGAGAGTTTATAAAGAAATAGCATTTAATTATGTGGATGAAGTTGATCCTGAAAAATTTTTAAGAGCCGGAATCCAGGGAATGCTCTCTTCACTCGATCCTTACACAATTTTTATTGATGAAAAGAAAATTGAGGACATCGATTTGATTACAAATGGAAAATATGGGGGGGTTGGTATTTCAATCGGAGTTCGAGGAGACGATGTAACTGTTGTTGAAGTTATGGATGGCTATGCTGCTCAAAGACAGGGTGTGCGAATAGGTGATGTTATAATAGAAGCAGGTGGAGAATATATATCACCTAAAAATATTGACGATATTTCATCATTGGTTAAGGGTGAACCTGGCACAACCGTTGAGCTAAAAATTGTCAGAAATGAAATGCGTGACACATTACTATTCAATCTTGTTAGGGAAGAGGTGATAGTTAAAAGTGTAACCTATTCAGGTTTCTATCCCGAAAATAGCAATAATGTTTATTTGAAGCTCTCAAATTTCAGCAGGGCAGCAAGTGACGAAATCAAGCAAACTCTGAAGGAACTTAAAGCACAGAAAGAAATTAAATCGATTGTCCTAGATCTTAGGGGGAATCCCGGAGGATTGCTGGATATAGCGGTTGATGTTTG
>JARRKF010000205.1:0-3756 GCA_037388405.1 Ignavibacteriaceae bacterium
CAAATTTTCAGATTCTTTTTCAAGAATTTCTGCTTTGGCAAAACCAACAAGGTCAAAACCAACCTGTTTCGCTTTTTCGACTACTATTTCAATAGAAAGAATCATTTAATATTCCCAAAAAAGTATAGCTGAGTAAAAAACTAATTTTAGTGTCACACTGAGCTTGTCGAAGTGTGACAATTTTCGGAAACGTCAGTCTTCGACAGGCTCAGACTGACAACAGTATGAAAATTTTAGTCATTCTGAATTACTATTCTCACCATCTCAAATCTTTTGGTGTGACTTTTACGAATACTTTATCATCAATCAATTCGACAGGATAGACCTGTAATCCATTGCTGCCGGTATCCTTTTTACCTGTTCTAAGATTAAATTTCCAGCCGTGAGCAGGACACACAACAAATTCATCTTCAATAAAACCGTCATATATTAAACTTGTTTGCTGATGAGGACAGATATTACTGACAGCGAGTACTTCAGAATTGATTTTGAATACTGCAATTTCTATATCATTAATAATAAATCTTCTGCCGGAATTTTCTTTTAGTTCATCTACTCTGCAGAGATAATGAAAGACGTCTTCTTCAAGCATTTTCAAACGATTCGAATTTTTTATCAGCGATATAACCATCTCGAAATACTTTTATACTTGCAAGAGCAATTTCGGGATCATGACCGAAGAACAATTTCCAATTTTCATCAATAGCTATTTTCAAGTATTTTTTCTTTTCCTCTAAAGTCACAAGCGGTTGAAGGTCGTATCCCATTATATATAGTAGTGGAATATGAGAAACTGTAGGAATCAAATCTGCACAGAAAAGAATTGTGTTAGATTTATCTGAAACCTTCACCATCTGCTGACCGAAGGTGTGTCCGTTCACAACTATAAATTCAATTTCATCATCAAACATTGAATTGCCTTTAATAAAATTCAAAACCCCCGCTTCAAAAAGAGGTAAAAAGTTTTCAGCAATGTAACTTCCCTTATCTCTCTGGGAAGGATTTGCTGCCCAATCATAATTTTGCTTCTGCACATAATATTTTGCATTCTGAAAAGCGGGTTCAAGCTTTCCATTATTTTCAACAGTTGAACCACCTGTATGATCAAAATGGAGATGAGTTAGTATTACATCTGTGATATCTTCACTTTTTAATCCAACTTTTGAAAGTGAAGAATTCATCGAAACATTTTCATCGACCGCATAAATACTTTTCATTTTCTCATCCCATTTATCACCCATCCCTGTATCGATGATTATTTTTCTATTACCATTTTCCAAAAGCAGGTGGCGAGTAGAAAGTCTAATTCGATTCGCATCATCCGAAGGATTTGTTTTTTCCCATAAAGGTTTTGGAACAATTCCGAACATTGCTCCGCCGTCAAGTCCAAGAAATCCGGATTCAATTATGCTTAAGTTGTATTTACCGATTTTCATTTCAATTAAATAATTAATTAGAGAATATTCCTTTAATCATCAAATTAAAAAACTAGGACTACAACACAAAGGAAATTAATAGAAATGAATTCATTTAAAATGAAAAAAGGCACCCAAAGGTGCCTTTAAATAAATTATTAAGTTTATCGTCCTAGTCCATCCAGATAATCTTTTTTAGCAAGAAGCTGTTCTTCAGTTTCAACGTGCTTCGGATCCGGAATACAGCAATCAACAGGACAAACAGCAGCACATTGCGGTTCATCATGGAATCCTTTACACTCGGTACATTTATCGGGAACAATATAGAAAAACTCTGAAGAATAAAATCCTGTAGCCCCTGAAGGAGCAGCATCACCATCACCATAAGTTTTGCCAGTCAATTCCCAATTAACACCACCTTCATAAATTGCAGTATTCGGACATTCAGGTTCACAAGCACCGCAGTTAATGCATTCTTCAGTTATCATTATAGCCATTTTAATACTCCTTTAAGATTTAATTCTTTAACTAAATTTCTTTTTTACTAACAGTATAATTTCCTAGAAATTTACCTGCAATTTATAAAAAATCTTAACCTCTTCAAGCCAAAACAGTGTGAGATTACTAAATAATTACCCTTTTTTCTGGCTTTTGGATTAATTCAACGCCTAGAATCTTTCCAATATTGTATGAAATTAATAGAATAATAATTGGAAATGCCTCATAATAATCTCTCCATTCATCGAAAAAACCAAATAATAATGTCAAAATAATTAATGGAATAGCAATCCCAAGAGAATCTTTGAGAAATTTTGGTTTCTCGTTCCACCTGCTGAAAATTGAAAGGATAATTATGAGCAGGATAACAAATGTGATGAGAGAATATCCATTAAATAAAAGATAATTCCTATCAATCAGGTGAAATTCAACAAAACCACCAGGATTATTTCTAAACAGAATGAAGAGCAAAATTTTTACAGTTAAAAATATTATTAATTGAAACGTGATAAAGCGATGGTAATATATTTTAGAAATTTCTAAATCTTTATAGAAGTGAATAGCAAAAATCAAAGTCAACAGAATAGTTGTTTCCTTATTAAAACACGAAACCAAGAATAGTATTAAAAAATAATTCCATTTTCTTTGATGAAGTAAAAGTAAACCAGAAGTGAATAAAAACAGATCGGGAAAATCGTAAACATAATTTGAATAGTTTGGTTGAAACATTGCCGGAATTGCAAAGAGAAGAATAATTGAGATTAGATTTTTAAACCAAAAAGCTGAGGAATAAATCTCATCAAATAGTCTTCTGAACACATAAACGAAACCGAGCAATGAAAGATACATTAATCCCATTGCAATCAGGTATTCAGTAATGAATTCACTCTCCCATTTCAATTTCTCTAAAACAAGCATTAGTGAGTGACTGCTTTCCACTTCTTCAGTAAGTGACTTGTGAACTCCTTCCGGAATTATTTCACTAATTATTCTTACTGAACTTGGTAGCAGAGTTCTGTAAACAAACGGTTTCCAGGCAGTCCCGTAAACCATTTCAGAAAACATGGATTGTTCATCGCCATTTATTGGAGGAAGTTTTACAAAAGCCACAAGTACATATAAAGAAATGACGGCAATTAAAGTTCTATTAACAATTTTATTTTCAAAAAATTTTTTCATTTCAACAATTTATTAAGGTTTGTTTCCATTATAATAATTCTTTAAGTAATGGAGTGCTGCATTTGTCTTTTCTAAATTTTTCTGTCTAGCAAATTTTTCTGCATTCTGAAGATTGCCACTATAGAACCTGTACCATAAAAGAGTTCCTATTATAAATCCATCAAAAACCCGGTCCTCGGAGATAGCATTTATTGTCAGATAGCCCCATAAAACATTCCATCCAAAAGATATAAATCCGCTGACATACTCGCCTGTATAAAATTGTCCAAGACCGGGGACTAATGATAAAGCCTTTGCTAATGTAACATTGTAAAAATCGTGCTTCACAGAATCACAAAATGTTTTCAAAAAAAGTGTTGAATCTATTACAGCAAATACTTGTGAAGCTTTTTCCCAGTCATCAGCAAAGATATAAGTCCAGCCTGTCCAATAATTAATTTCATTTGATTTTTCTTTGAATCGTTCATCCTTTCTTAAATCGTCAAGTAAAGATAATGCTCTGTTTGTTGTTCTTCTCAAAATATTAATTTTAATAATTTCGATTTTAGAATTAAATATCTGTTCATTTGTTGAAGCATTCATCTCAGCTAAAGTTAAAAAGTGGATAGCATCTGAAAATTTAGCACCTTCTTTATAACTTAAACCGATTAACTTATTTGCCTCA
>JARRKF010000206.1:0-3751 GCA_037388405.1 Ignavibacteriaceae bacterium
CTTCAATTCCTACAGAGAAACGAACCAGTGAATCTGTCAATCCAAATTTTTCTCTTTCTTCTTTTGGAACTGAGGCATGAGTCATTGTGGCAGGATGACAAATTAAACTCTCAACTCCACCAAGACTCTCCGCAAGAGTGAAAACTTTTACGTTATTCAAAACTTTTTTAGCTTTTTCAATTGAACCAAAATCAGCAGAGACCATTCCACCAAATCCTCGCATCTGTTTTTTTGCTAGCCCGTGCTGAGGATGATCTTTCAATCCCGGATAAATTACTTTCTTCGCTGCACCTGATTCTGATAGAAATTCTGTAAATGCTGTTGCATTTTCATTATGCTGCTTCATTCGGACAGCAAGTGTTTTAGTTGAGCGAAGAACTAACCAGCAATCAAAAGGTGAAGGAATTCCGCCAGCTGCATTTTGAATATAGCGTAATCTTTCCTGATATTTTTCGCTACTCGTTACCAGAATTCCTCCAACCATATCGCTATGCCCGTTTAAATATTTTGTCGTTGAATGGAGAACAATATCAATTCCCCACTCCAGTGGATTCTGAAAATACGGACTCATAAAGGTGTTATCGCAAACAGAAATTAAATTATTTTTCTCCGCGATTTCTGAAACTGCTTTCAGATCAGTAAGAATAAGCATGGGGTTAGTTGGAGTTTCAACAAAGATCATTTTTGTATTTTCTTTAATTACATTTTCGATGTTCTTCGTGTTACTCGTATCAACCCAGGAATACTCGATGCCGTAATTTGTAAGATTAAGTTCGTATAGTCTGTAGGTTCCGCCATAAACGTTGTTGGAAATTATTACATGATCGCCAGCTTTTACAAGACTCATTAATGCATGCGTAGCCGCTAAGCCAGATGTAAACGCAATTCCATATTTTCCTTTCTCAAGTGTTGCAATATTTTTCTCCAATGCTTGTCTCGTGGGGTTGTGAGTTCTTCCGTACTCATAGCCTGTACTTTTTCCAAGTTCGTGCTGTGCATAAGTCGATGTTAAATAAACCGGAGTAATTACAGCTCCAGTAGTTGGATCAGGGATTTGACCTGCGTGTATTGCATCTGTTGAAAAGCCCATTTTTTATCTTTCTAGTTATTACTAAATATTTTCAAGTTGAATAATGAACTTCGAACAAGGAATTTAGAAGTTCGAAGTTTTGTAAACCATTCATTTAGTTTTAGAGTTGTTTTTCTTAGCGGTATCAATACTCTTTACAAAAATTGAAATTAATTCATTGCATTCTAAAATTCCTTTATCAACTTTGTCAATTATATTTGTGAGTGAAACTCTTTTAATAATTTTCAGAGCAACTAATGATTCTCGTAATTCCTTTAAGAGAATTTTCAATTTGTGAACGAAGTCATTTCTTGATTCAGCACTTTGCGCTTCACCGTAATGAAGTGCTGGTGATGTTCCCGATCGAACAAGTTGTCCACCAATATGACTACCGGCTCGATTATTATTCAGACTTTCGGATATTTCAATAATTAAAACTGCAAAATCGATCAGTCTTTCTTCAAGATCAAACTTTCTATTTGGTTTTTCGTTCATTATTCTTTATTCCTTGTTCATTATTCGATATTCAGAAGAGATTGCTTCACTTCGCTCGCAATTACAATTTTATTTATTATCTAAATTAATTAAATCATATCTCGTAATAATGTCTGTCACCAAACCGAAATCACTTACAAGCACAGCAAGATGATCTTTCAGTTTCTCTTTTACTTCTTGAATATCTGTTTTCGCATCGAGAACAGGGAAACTTTCTTCTAACACATCTTTTATTAAAGAATTATATAGCAGCGGATTATCTACAAGCTTTGCAAGAAGAATATTCTCTCTTATTGCACCGATTGATTTTCTGCCTTTTAACACAGGAATTTGAGTGTAACCTGTTTTCGCAATTAATTCCAAGACATCTTTTACTTTGTCTTCTTCTTTTATAGAAACAATTTCCTCAATTCCAGTAGATTTTTTTCTGTCAGAAATATCTCGAAGAGTTCTAATCTCAGTATCCAGCATTTTGTTTGATCTCAGCCATTCTTCATTATGTACCTTAGATAAATATCTTTCACCGGTATCGCAAACAATAAAAACAATTACGTCATCTTTGGTGCAATTCTTAGCAATATCAAGAGCTACGTGAACAATCGTTCCGGTACTTCCTCCGCAAAATATTCCTTCTTCTTTTGTTAATCTTCTTGCTGCAGCAAAGGAATCTTTATCGCTTATGTTTATAATTCTATCTATATACTGAAAGTGAACATTTTCAGGAAGACAATCCTGACCAATACCTTCAACCAAATATGGAGTCCCTTTAATTATCTCTCCGGTTTCTTTGTAACGTTTAAATATCGAACCAAGAGGATCGGCGCCAATTACCCGTATGTTTGGATTTTTTTCTTTCAGAAATTTTCCTGTTCCACTTATTGTTCCGCCTGTGCCAATGCTGGATACAAAATGTGTAATCTTTCCATCAGTCTGCCGCCAGATTTCCGGTCCGGTTGTCTTGTAATGAATCTCCGGATTTGATGGATTGGAATATTGATATGCAAAAAATGAATTCGGTAAGTCTTTATGTAATCTTTTTGCAACATTAACATAATATTCGGGATCTTCTGGTTCCGCAAGGTTTGAAACAACAATTACGTCCGCTCCGAGTGCTTTAAGATAATTTATTTTTTCGTGACTTACTTTGGATGTGACCACAAAAATGCATTTGTAATCTTTCACTGCTGCAGTTATTGCCAAGCCAATTCCGGTGTTACCGCTTGTTGCTTCTATAATTGTTCCACCAGGTTTCAATTCACCTCGTTTTTCGGCGTCGGCAATCATACTGAATCCAATGCGGTCTTTAACGCTCCCGCCTGGGTTAGCAGATTCCAGTTTTGCAAATATCTGCGGTTTTAATCCCTTATTAATTTTATTGAGTTTTATTAAAGGGGTATTGCCTATCTGTTCTATTATGCTGTTTTTGTATTCCATTACATACTTTTTAATTTAGATAATATCGTAATAATAAGGATTTAGATATATAGAATAAAAGTCTTTCTAAAACATTTTTATAAGAGACCCTTTGAGTAAAGCATCAATATTTTGTACGTTTAGGGAAAGAATTTCACCCATTGTTTTATTAAAAATGAGCAATGCAGTTATTAAGTGAATACGAAAAACCAACAAGGCAGCATTTTCATATATTGCTGATGAGCTGGGCTGGCTGGGTTTTCGATTTCTACGATCTCATACTTTTCACTTTCCTTCTAATTCCAATCGGACAAGAACTTCAGATTTCTAACATTGAACTTTCATTCATCCTCGGAGCTTCACTTGCGGCTACTTCTGTTGGGGGAGTAATATTCGGAATCCTTTCAGATAAATTCGGAAGAAAAAGCGTACTGCAATGGACAATTTTAACTTACAGCATTGGAACATTCCTTTGCGGACTTGCGCCATCACTTTTTATTCTTCTAATTTTCAGAATCATTACAGGCCTTGGGGTTGGCGGTGAGTGGGCAACTGGTCAAACTTACATCGGAGAATCATTCCCACCAAAAGTAAGAGGCAGATATGGTGCAGTAATGCAAACCGGTGCACCATTTGGAATTGTGCTTGCTTCTATTGTCGGAGGATTCGTCACACCGGAAATTGGGTGGAGAATGTCTTTCTTTATTTCAATCCTTCCCGCATTGCTCGTTGTATTCATTAGAAAGAATCTGCCTGAGTCTGATGTTTGGGTTG
>JARRKF010000207.1:0-3747 GCA_037388405.1 Ignavibacteriaceae bacterium
CTTCCATTATTCGTCTTCATTTTGCCATTTGCACTGCTTGCGGTTTTAGCAGAAAGAAAAGTTTCAGCCCATATGCAAGATAGACTTGGTCCGATGCGTGTTGGATATCACGGTATTCTTCAAACTGTTGCAGATATTATAAAACTTTTGCAAAAGGAAGATCTCGTGGCAACCGCAACAGACAAAACATTATTCAACTTTGCACCTCTACTTGTTTTTATTGGGAGTTATGCTGCATTTGCTGTAATACCTTTCTCAGGATTTTTCATCGGTTCTAAAATTGATCTTGGATTAATATTTATTGTTGGAATTACGGGACTTGTGGTAGCCGGTATTCTAATGGCTGGCTGGGCATCAAATAATAAATATTCTCTTCTTGGTGCAATGCGTTCGGCCGCTCAGATAATCAGTTATGAAATTCCAACCCTTCTGATAATTTTAACAGTAATAATTTTAACTGGTACACTCAGCCTATATGATTTGAGTGAATTGCAAACTGCTTATTTCTGGAACTGGCTAATTTTTGGTGGACCATTCGTAGGTATTCAGAAAATTCTATTAATCCCACTGATGGTAATGGGATGTCTCATTATATACACCAGTACACTTGCAGAAGTCAACAGAACTCCATTTGACATTCCTGAAGCAGAATCAGAATTAGTCTCCGGTTACCACACAGAGTATTCAGGGATGAAATTCGCAATGTTCTTTCTTGCTGAATATGCTAATATGTTTGCAGTGTCTGCAATTGTTGCAATAATATTTTTTGGCGGATTTCAATCACCTTTCGGATATCTTGGAAACACTTTAGACTGGCCCTGGCTGGTTCCAATTGAGCAATTTTTCTGGTTCACAGCAAAAGGTTTATTCTTTGTTTTTGTTCAGATGTGGTTGAGATGGACATTACCACGTTTCAGAGTTGATCAGCTAATGGCATTTTGCTGGAAATATTTAATTCCTTTTTCATTTGTAATTCTACTATTAGTCGGATTGATTTCATTGATGTGATATGAGAAATTATTTCATACAATTCTGGCAGGGTTTACTTACAATTCTTATCGGAATGAAAGTAACATTTAAGCATTTATTTGTTCCGGCTGTTACCATTCAGTACCCTACGGTCAAACCACAGATGCCTGAAAGAGAACGCAACAGGCTTTATGTAAATATGGACGACTGTATCGGATGCGATCAATGTGCACGTGCCTGTCCTGTTGATTGTATAACAATTGAAACTGTAAAGTCACTTCCTGAAGAAGATCTTGGAAAGACTTCGAACGGTAAGAAAAAAGTTTTATGGGTTACTAAGTTTGATATTGATTTTGCTAAGTGCTGCTACTGCCAGCTTTGTGTATTCCCCTGCCCTACTGAATGTATTTATATGACGGATGTTTATGAATTTTCTGAGTTCAGAAGAGAAAATCTTCTTTATGATTTTGTAACTCTTCTTCCTGAGGAAAGAGAACAGAAAAAGAAAAACTTAGCTGAGTTTCAGGCAAAGAAAGAAGCTGAGAAGGCTGCAGCCGCTAAGAAAGCAGCGGAAGAAAAAGCTGCTGCTGCACAGAAAGAAAAAGAAGAACCTAAAACACCAAATCCTTCTGAAAATAAGAAGGAAGAAAATAATCAATGAGCATTTACGATATGATATTTTACTTTTTCGCAGCAGTAACATTGCTTTCAGCATTCTTTGTTGTTACTACAAGAAATATTGTTCGTGCTGCCTTCTTTTTACTTTTCACTTTCTTTGGTGTAGCTGGAATTTATGTCTTGTTAGGTGCTGACTTTGTAGCGATTGTTCAACTAATTGTCTACGTGGGCGGCATTCTAATTCTAATGATATTTGGTGTTATGATTACAAATAAAATAACACAAGTAGATATTAAAACAGGAACAGTTCATACTTTACCTGCTGCAATTGGAGTTGGTTTGTTCACAGGAATTGTTGGAGCAGTTGTTCTCAACACAGAATGGTTCCAGGTAAAATCTGAAATGCCGCAATCAACTTTATCAACTTTGGGCTATATGCTATTGAATGAATATTCATTGGTGTTTGAATTACTTGGTATTCTTTTATTAGTAGCTCTTATTGGTGCAGCATCTATGGCGAGGAAATAATTAAGAATTTATTATGTTTAATTTATAATTATTAATGGAAGTTACATTAACACATTTTTTAGTTGTAAGCACTTTACTTTTCTGCCTTGGGATTTATGGAATAGTGACAAGAAAGAATGCAATTATGGTTTTGATGGGGATTGAATTAATTCTAAATGCTTCCAACATAAACTTTATAGCTTTTTCACGTTTTGGAAATTTTGGTTTGGAAGGTCAATTGTACGCATTATTCGTTATTGTTCTCGCAGCTGCTGAAGCTGCTGTTGCACTTTCGATTGTTCTAAACTTATATAAAACATTCGTTAACATTAACGTTGACGAGATTGATTCACTTCGGGATTAGTTAATGAGTGAAAATTTCTTAGTCCAGTTATCAGTTATAATCCTTTTCTTACCTCTTCTTGGATTTGTTGTTACAATTTTCCTTGGCAAGAAGATTCCTAAAATCTTTTTCTTTGAAGTTTTTGTACTACTCGTTGGACTGGTTCTTTCAGCAATATTATTAATTGGCAAACTGACTACTTTCAGCGATGTTAGTATAACTTCTGAGTTCAAATGGATCGATATGGGGAATGTGCCGGTCGTTGGATCAATCAAAATCTATCTCGGAATGTTGATTGATGATATCAGCACTTTGATGATTCTCGTTGTGTATATTATTAGTTTCCTCGTGCACTTCTTCTCTATCGATTATATGAAAGGTGACATCAGGTATAACAGATATTTTGCTTACCTGGGTTTATTTACCTTTTCAATGTCAGGAATCGTCCTTACCCACAACATTTTGATGATGTATATCTTTTGGGAACTTGTCGGAATTTCATCATATCTCTTGATTGGTTTTTGGTATGAAAAGAAATCTGCTTCCGATGCCGGTAAGAAAGCGTTCATTGTAAACAGAATTGGTGACCTCGGTTTCTTAGCTGGGATTCTTATACTTTTTATCACTTACAATACTTTTACATTCTCGGATATTTTTAGCGAAATTTCAAAAGGTCATATTCCATTCAACAGCGGATTCTGGCTTTCAGTTACTGGTATTTTAATTTTTTGTGGTGCAATTGGTAAATCCGCTCAGTTTCCTCTTCACGTTTGGCTGCCGGATGCAATGGAAGGTCCGACTCCGGTTAGCGCATTAATACATGCGGCTACAATGGTTGCAGCCGGTGTTTATCTGGTAGTTAGGGTATTTGGAATATTAACTGCCGATGCGATGTTATTCATTGCAGTTATAGGAGCTTTATCAGCTTTCATTCCGGCTACAATTGCTTTAACACAAAACGATATTAAAAGAGTGCTCGCATATTCGACTATATCCCAATTGGGATATATGATAATGGCTCTTGGCGTTGGTGCTTACAAATTTGCATTCTTTCATTTAGTAACACACGCATTCTTCAAAGCTTGTCTATTCCTTGGTTCAGGTTCAGTTATTCACGCAATGCATCATGAACAGGATATTAGAAATATGGGTGGACTTAGAAAGAAGATGCCGCTTACTTACGCTACATTTTTAATTTCATCAATTGCTATTTCTAATATCCTGTTCATGATGCATTGCGTGAATAACTGAACCTGAACCAAGGAATAGACAAGCTTTGAAGAATGCGTGTGTTACTAAATGAAAGAATG
>JARRKF010000208.1:0-6199 GCA_037388405.1 Ignavibacteriaceae bacterium
AACTCTACCTATATTGCGATCAGTATCGCCTTCAGAAAAATTATTCACGTTAACAAGATAGCTAATGAGTAAAATAAATAATGGGTATACGTTCCATAACCACTCGGGTGCTTCATTATAATTTATTTCCTCATTACTAATCAATTCTTTTTCATTAAATGCGGAACCACATTTAGGACAAAACTTATCCTCAATTTTTACTTTTTCACCGCAATCAGAACAATAGAGTTCTTCCAAAGTTTCAGTTCTTTGTTTATCGCGGGGTCTTTTCTTAGTAAAATAATAAACCGTTGAACCCAAGGGACCTGTAGCAAAAATTATGGACAACCAAATCCAGTTTCGTTCTCTCGGTTCTTTTTTATAGGCGTCAATAAGCATTATTAGAGAAAAGATACTAAAAGTTATAAAAAGCAGACCAAATATTACTTTAGTAGTTGTGGGGATCTTATTCAAAAAATATGAGCTTCCTTTATAGAAATTAATTTGCCAGAGAACCATCTTTTCCAACTTTTTAACATCATCATTAAAAGACTCAGTTTGATCGGGAGAAATTTTATCATCCAGTAAAGTAAATACCCATGTTACTCTTACTGAATCATCAAACTTTTTAAAGTTCTGACGGAAGTAAAAGTTTTCAGTTCTCAAGGAATCATCATTTGGAATTTCTACATCAGAAGAATTTTTCCAAGGAGAATAATATACTTCGGTACCCTTTAGAGTATATTTGCAGGGGAATCTATAATCATAATTTCGCTTTTGATCCTTTTCAAATAGAGGTAATTCGGCGAAGAAAGTGGAAAAAGCTATGCTTATATTAGTTGCATAAGTAAAATACCAGAGACTTTTTGTAGATTCAAGATAGTTGAAATTAATTACCTGAGAGTAAAAATCCCTGTTATTTAAAGCTTCCCTAATATCAATTTTACTTACCGAGATTGATGAATAATAACTTTGTATCAAATCGCGGATCATAGATTCTTGCTCTCGTATGGAAAAACTGTTCAAGTAGTAGAAAAGGTTTTCCATTATTGCACCTTCGCACAACAGCTGAACTTGTCCTTCTAAGTTGTCTCTATATGATTTTATAGTAATGTTGAATATTCCTACATTATCTTCTGCTTTTGATGTTGGTGTCTCTATAAAATTTCCTCCTTCTTCATTAAGTACAAACGCCCATCGGTTCTGATTGTTCCAATGTAGTGAAGGAAATACATTTACTTCTGAAGTTGGATCTAACCAAATCTCCCTCCAATTATACCGTATATATGCTATCACGTGATCAAAATATTGTGAAGGAATATGGTTCTGATGATCTCTGTAGGAAAAGGTACTTACCAAAGCTGGATACGCCTCAATTCCTTCAGCATTAAGTAAAGAGATTAGTAAAGTTACCTGGTCCTTGCAGTCACCATATTTATTTTTTAAGACTTCATCAGAATAATGAGGGATAAGTCCGCCTCGATCAAGATCAGCTTGTATGTAATTAATTTCTTTGCGGACATAATTATATAGGAGTTTGATTTTATCAGCATTTATTTCGGCATTAGATGTTAATTCTTTTGCTTTTAATTTAATCGCATCGTTTATACGACCTCTTTTACTAAAATCCGAAAAAACTTCCTTTCCGAATTCTTTCCAGTCAGAGAGCGAACTAACCGAGATTTTAGGAATAACCTCGTATAAATAAGGCATTCCCTCCTCCACAAAAATGGGGGACAGGTTAGATGCTTCCCATAAATATATATCATTATTTCTTAGAGTAGATTTTTCAACCGGGATATTAATATTGTTTAATTCTGTTTGAAATTTGAATCCTTTAGGAACAGTTAGGAGAAAACGAGAAGTTAATACTGAGTCAACTCTTAGGTAATAAGGATTATTTAAGTTATAAAGCACCAAATTAAAAATGTATGTTCCAAACCAGTGATTTCTAATCCTATGCCTTTTTTCTTTTATGGTGATTTGATATTCAAATAATTTTCCTTTTCCTAAAGCTGGAAGAGAAAACGCAAGAATTTTAGTATCCGTATAATTTATTGACCCATAATAATCAGGTGAAGTTTTTATCTGAATTGCATCTTTGGAAATATTAATAAATGATTTATCTGTATCTATGGTTCTTGCAAAGTCAAGGTTTATATCTTCGTAGTAACTATTGAATGAAATAGGTATCTGGCTGTAATCTGCAACTGCATTGTTATCAAATAGCCTTCCAATTAAATGATAGGAAGATTTAAATAAACCATTTTTTTCTACAATCATCTTTGCTTCTCTAAACAGTATTATTGCTCCGGAGTCTTTTTTGTTCTCAATGTCTGATAACTGATCAATTATTTGTGAGGCTTCAGGACTAATTGATTGGTAATACTTAAGATTTACTTTTTCGGTTTGAGCGTTGTTAAGATTAGTAATGCAAGATACCAGCCAGAAAAAAATATATAGTTTTTTCATAACGACTAAAAGATTAATGAATACTTATTTAGTTGCTTTATCGTTTAATGAAATTTTATTTATAGATAAACAATCAATTGTTAATAATTGGCAAGTAAAAAAATGCATTTTAACTTCACAATTAAATAATTTCAATTACCTTTATTGCACTTTTTAGTTTCTAAACGTAACTTTCTGATAGCTTCTTTTTACTCTATGTGTCAAATTGGATAGAACCTTCTAATAATAGGTAGGCTAAATGAAAAGTGCGCTTGAAAATAAGTTTGCACTTTTTACAATTGATCTTCTAATCATCTTCTTCTGCGCTGCAGGATATTATCAAATCTATTTAAAAGCTACACTTCCGTTTAACTTATCTACAATTAATGATCATATCACCATTACTGATTATGAAAGTGAAACTCCAGGAATAATTGAAGGCAATATTCTTTTATCTATCGATGACTTTAAATTCAATAATTGGGAAGAGGTTGAGTTATATCTTGATGGAAAGGTAATAGGTGATAGGGTAAAAATAAGTATTTACCAGAATGGTACGGAAGATATTTTCTTCTCAAAGCTCACACACTACTATTCAACTTTTGATCTGCTAATTATAGGTATCGTAGGGTTATTCTTTATAGTCTTTGCAATCCTGGTAAAACATAAATCGCCACAGAACAAATCTGCAAAACTGTTTTATCTTTCAAGTCTCGGACTTGCAATGGTAATAATAATGACTGCTGGTAATTATACCATTGCACCCTTCGGTTATGGATATATTAATAGAATTTTATGGTTAACTGCGTATTCATTCACTCCTGTTTTTTTCATTCACTTTACCCTTTCGTTTGTTAAAACTCAGAACGAGAAAATGACAAAGATTCAACAAATATTGTATTATGCTTCAGGGCTAAATGCAATTGTTCTAAGTTATTTTTTCTTGAGCGCTACTCTTGGCGAAAGCACACGAAGCATCGGGTACTATGTTTTCTACTACGATTCCTTTTTCAGATTATATGTGGTTAGCTGCATCGTTATTGCTATTTCTATTTGTGTTTACGCATACAGGCATGCACCCGATAGAGAAGAACGAAAAAGATTACAGTGGTTGTTACTGGGATTTTTTATTGGTCCTTTTAGTTTCGTTCTTTTGTGGATTTTACCTATACTTTTTACCGGACATAGTTTTATACCTGAAGCATTGGTACTGATATTCTTAACGGCAATTCCAATCACTTTTAGTATTGCTATAATTAGATATCATCTAATGGATATAAACCTGATAGTAAGAAGAAGTCTCGTCTACTCAACTATTCTTGCTTTAATTATTGCAACTTATATTGGACTCTCTTCCCTGATTACTTTATTTGTGCAGAATGTTAATCCTGCTTTCCCATCAATAATTACCGCCGTACTTGTGGTTGTTGCATTGCAGCCAATTAAAACTGTAATTCAAAAATTTGTCGACAAAAAGTTTTTCAGGGTTGAGTATGATTTTCGTGAAGAGCAAAGAAAATTTTTGGATGATATTAAAGCATCGCTTGATATTAAGTCTCTCGCAGAAAAAATAGTGACCCAAGTAAATGCTTTAATACAGGTTGAAAACTTAGGATTTTTTATTCTCAGCCATCCTGATAATAGAATTAAAATGATTGCAAATCAGGGCTGGGATTTACTTAAAGGTAGAAGTGTACGATTTGAAACTGAGAATCTTAAATCTGATCTTTCTCTTCCAGTAGCTGTTGATGATAAAATTGAACCTGGCTTAAAAGTGGAATCAGCTGACGTTAAAGTCTTTAAAAGATGGGGAATGGTTTTAGTTTTTCCTGTTAAATCACCAACAGGTATTGTGTATGCATTTATAGCCTTAGGTTCAAAAAAATCAGGGACAAGATATTATAAAGATGATATTGATTTATTGAATACTGTCGCTGCTGCAACTGCACTGGCGATAGAAAGAATTAAACTGCAGGAAGAACTCATATTTGAAAAGCTTGAAGCAGAAAGACTCGAAGAATTAAACAAGATGAAATCATTTTTTGTATCGACAGTTTCTCATGACCTGAAGACGCCTCTAACTTCGATAAAGATGTTTACCGAACTTCTACAGTCAAAGCTTTCAGTACACGATGAAAAATCTAAAAGTTATCTTAAAATAATTGATGGCGAAAGTGATAAACTTCGTAGACTAATAGATAATATACTTGACTTTACAAAAATCGAAAAAGGTTTAAAATCTTATGAAATGAAAAAAGTTGATCTTGCACAAATAACATGCAGAGTTGTAAATGATCTTCAATACCAGGTGAAAATGGCTAAACAGGAAATAATCTTTAAAGAAGATGAGAGAAAATTTTTTATACAAGCAGATGAAGATGCAGTGGAACGTGCTGTTGTTAATCTGGTTACAAATGCAATTAAATATTCTTCTCCAAAAGCTAAAACAAAAGTATCAATTTTATCTAAAGACGATCTTGTAGCTGTGCAGGTTAAAGATGAAGGAAGGGGAATAAACCGTGAACAGCAAGAAAAAATCTTTAATCCATATTACCGATCTGAAAATGAGACTTGGCTTGAAGCAAAAGGAACAGGACTCGGTCTTACAATTGTTAAGCACATTATTGATGCACACAACGGTAAGATTGATGTTGAAAGTGAAGTAGGCAAGGGAAGCACATTTACGATTTGGTTTCCAGCAGCAAAAGCAGAGTAGTATAATATTAAATAAACATATAATTATTTTTGTATTAACAAAAAACTATTTTGATTAGTGAGGGAATATGAAAAAGATATTAATCGTTGAAGATGATCCGGCTACAATAACCGGTCTCGAAGAAGCATTAAAGTCAGAACATTTTGGAGTTAGTACTTCTATGTCTGGTCAAATGGGTTATGATAAAGCAAAGACAGCAGACTACGATTTAATATTACTTGATATTATGCTGCCTGATAAAAATGGAATTGATATCTGCAGAGATCTCAGAAAAGATGGAATAAGTACACCAATATTAATGCTCACTGGTAAAAAAGAAGAAGTGGATAAGGTTATTGGGTTGGAAATAGGTGCAGATGATTATGTTACCAAACCATTCAGCATAAGAGAAGTCTTGGCTCGTATTAAAGCAATTCTTAGAAGACCGCAAAAAACTATAACAGAATTTGATGAGTTTTCATTCGGTGATGTTGAATTGAACTTTAAAAAACTTGAAGCAACCAAAGCTAATAAACCAGTTGAGCTTTCTGCAATGGAGTTTAAAGTTCTGAAATATTTTATTCAGTACGAAGGTGAAGTTATAGAAAGAGATGTGCTTCTGAATGAAGTCTGGGGTTACGAAAATTATCCTTCAACAAGGACAGTTGATAATTTTATTCTTTCACTCAGAAAAAAGATAGAAGACGATCATTCAAACCCAAAACATATTTTAACAGTTCATGGGGCAGGGTATAAGTTTGTAAAGTGAATAGAGTTTCCTTAATGTGATTTAAAATTTACTCCTGGATAAACTACTCTTATTTTGGGGGGCTGCTCTCCTAAAGGATTTATAAAATAAAGCAGATTGCTTATGCCTACTAAAAGAAGTAGAAGAAGTAGTATAAACGGAGATAGCAGCAGAGATACGAAGTATTGAATCGGAAAAATATTAGATGTTGTTCTTTTAAATCTTTTCATACGTGATTTAAAACTCTTTCCTCTGAAAATTACTTGTGTACTCACAGCCAATGGCAATATTTGAAACAAAAGTCTTCGATACGAATCAGCCCTTTC
>JARRKF010000209.1:0-3736 GCA_037388405.1 Ignavibacteriaceae bacterium
GTTTAAATAAGTCTTTCATTCTCTTCGCTGCCAATAACCTTATTAAAAGAGATACAATTGATTTGCCAGTTTGGTGAGATGCTGGTAAATGGTTCTATAAACTTATGAATGGTTTATGTTGTTTTTAAGATATTTTTTAGAAGGAATTTTATAGTGATTGGATGCCAATATTTTAGCAGTTGCCAAAATACTGACAGTAAATTATCGTTTTTCGATATTTAATTTCTTCATCCTTGCCTCAAGTGTTGTTCGTTTCATTCCTAAGATCTTAGCTGCACCTTTATCCCCACTTACCTGCCAATTAGTCTTATCAAGAATCTTAATGATATGTTGCCTCTCTATCTCTTCAAGCGTTTGATAATCAGATTCTGTTGCTTTATTGAAAACTTCTTTAGGTAAGACTTCATTCAACGTCAACTTATTTCCTTCATTTGTAATCACTGCTCGCTCAATAATATTTTCAAGTTCTCGAACATTACCTGGCCAATTATATTCAATCAGTTTGTCAACCATACTTTGAGATACAGTCTCAATCTTTTTTCCAACTTTTCTACTAAAGTTGTTTACAAAGTAGTTAACTAATAGAGGGATATCTTCTTTCCTTTCCCTTAACGGTGGAATACGGATTGGAAAGACATTTAATCGATAGTATAAGTCTTCGCGAAAATTTCCATTTTTTATTTCCTGGCTAAGATTTCGATTAGTTGCTGTGATTATCCGGACATCTACTTTTAAAGTTTTTGCATTCCCAATTCTTTCAAATTCACCTTCTTGCAGAACTCTTAATATTTTTGGTTGAAGCTCTAAAGGTAGATCACCAATTTCGTCAAGAAATATTGTCCCTCCATCGGCCAATTCAAATCTTCCAATCTTTCTGGAAGTAGCACCTGTAAATGATCCTTTTTCGTGCCCAAACAATTCGCTCTCTATAAGGTTTGCAGGTAATGCTGAACAGTTAACTTTTACTAGAGGTCTATCGCTCCTATTGCTGATATTATGGATCGCTCGAGCAAGCAACTCTTTACCAGTCCCTGACTCACCAAGAATAAGTACAGTTGCATCAGTAGAAGAGACTTGTTCTACTTTATAAAGTACTTTTTTAAGCACTTCACTTTGAGTAATAATATTTCCGAAGTTATGTTGAAGTTTTATTTCATCTTGAAGGTAAATATTCTCTGCTTCTAATCGGTTCTTTAATCTTTCAACTTCCGACAGTGCATTTTGTAAATCATCAGTTAGTTTAGTTTTTTCTTCCAATCTTTCTGCTAATGCTTTTCGTTTTTCTTCCAGATTCCTAACTCTTCTTTTATAAATCAAATAAGCAGTTAAAGTAATCAATATTATTATCAGTACTCTGAACCACCAAGTCATCCAGAATGGAGGGTGTATAATTAATTTAATTGATGCACCTGCTTCATTCCATATTCCATCACTATTGGTTCCTTTTACGCGAAATACATACTCACCAGGCGGAAGAGTAGTATATGTTACAAATCTTCTGTTCGAGTTTGTATATATCCAGTCTTTATCCAATCCTTCCATTTTGTAAGCATACTCGTTTTTTTCAGGAACTGAGAAATCAAGCGATGCAAACTCAAATGAAAAGACATAGTCCTCATGTGACAAATCGATTTCCTTAATTAAATATACCGGCTTATCAAATTCGACTTCCTTATTAAATTTTTGAAAGGAGGTTATTAGAGTTGGTGGAATAAATTTATTATCTTTTATGTTATTTGGATAGAACGAATTAAAACCGTTAATTCCACCAAAAAACATCTCTCCGCGTTTACTTTTAAAGTAAGCTCCACCATTAAATTCATTATTCTGAAGTCCATCTTTAACATTATAGTTACTTATTGATTTTGTTTCAGGATTAAATCTCGAAATTCCATTATTCGTGCTTAACCAGAGATTCCCTTTTTCATCCTCAAGAATTCCGTAAACAGCATTGCTGGGTAAACCATCATCAGTAGTATAGTGCACTGTCTTGCTAGTCTTTATATCAAATTTGTTAAGACCTCCTCCCCAGGTACCCAACCACAAAATTCCTTCAGGACTTTCATGGATAGTAAAAATGTAATCACTATTCAGACTGGATGAATCAGCTAAATTAGCTCTGAATCTTTGAAAAGTACTTGTAGCTCTTTCATACTTATTAAGACCACCACCTTCAGTTCCTATCCAGAGATTTCCCGAATTATCTTCATATATTGTTCTGATAAAATTGTTGCTAATACTTTTATCATTCTCAGGATCATTTATAAAATGTGTAAAAGTCTCAGTATCCTGATTAAATCTATCTAAACCTCTTCCATAAGTTCCTACCCAAATTGTACCTGTTCTGTCTTCGTAAATGCTTCGTATTTCATCATGTGCAAGACTATTAGGATTATTAGGATTATGTTTATAAACCACAAATTCATTTGTTGTCGGATTAAATTTGTTAACACCGCCTCCATTTGTTCCTATCCAAAATATTCTCTTGCTATCAACATATATAACCCTGACGACATCGTTACTTAGACTATTAAGGTTACTTGGATTGTGGCGGTAATATGTATATTTATTTCTTTCACGATCTAACTTATTTAATCCCCCTCCATGCGTTCCGATCCATAAAATTCCATCTGTATCTTCATAAATCGACCATACAATCGGATGACTCAGACTATTACGATCATTCGGCCTGTATTTATATAAAATAAATTCTCCGGCACCTCTTGAGACTTTATCTATACCACTACCATAAGTTCCAATCCACATCGTTCCTGATTCATCTTTAAACAATGATCTGATTTCATTATAACTTAATGATCGAGGATCAAGTGGGTCGTGCAGATACCTAGTAAAATTTTCTCTTTTTGCATCCAATAAATTTAACCCGCCACCGTTTGTTCCTACCCATAATTTTCCTGAGTTATCTTCATTGATTGCGTAAACCTCGTTGTTACTTAGGCTCATATTATCATTTGAAATATTTAAATACCTTTTGAATCCAGTAATTTCATTTCTGTCATTTTTTATAATACAATTAAGACCCCTGTCTGTTCCAACCCAAATAAAACCATTATCATCCTGGTATATAGATCTAATTGTATTATTGCTAATCGATGCATCGTTACTATTTTCTGATTTGAAGTGTTTGAATTCATACTTTTGTAATTTGATGTTTTCTGAAGTTAGTAAATTAAGGCCATCTTCTGTACCTACCCATAAGTTTGCAGAAAGATCTAAATATAATGTGTGGACAGTATTGTGGCTGATAGATTCAGTATTATTTGGAAAATGTAAAATTCTTTTTATTGAATATTCTTCTTTATTTGCATCCCTTGGAGTAAGTATGTTTAGACCATTATCTGTGCCCACCCAGACACTACCTGAACTATCAGAACAAATAGATGTAATATTATCATGGCTTATGCTGTTTAAATTGTTATGATCATGGTTGAAACGAAATACCTTTTTTGTGTGTGGGTTGTATTTGTTCAACCCGGAATTGAAAGTTCCTATCCAGATATTTCCATCTTTATCAAGGCATAACGCGTTTATATCATTATAGCTCAGGCTATTTGTATCCAATGGATTATTTCTCATCACGTTGAAAGTATATCCATCATAGCGATTCAATCCATCCTCAGTGCCGAAGTATATAAAACCTTCTTTATCCTGCAGAATGCACTTTACTATACTTTGCGAGAGACCCTCCTCTAGAAAAATCTGATCAAATATCAGG
>JARRKF010000210.1:0-3727 GCA_037388405.1 Ignavibacteriaceae bacterium
TCTATTTTGCGAAAAGAGGTTAATCGATATAAGAAAAAATATTAATATCAAATATTCTCTCATGTGTGTTATTTTGTATTTAACTGTTTCAGCCCGCACCGCGTCCGACTCGTGCGTATTGCTTATGAACCTGTGTTGCGTGCAGGCTTTATTTTTTCCAAGCTTCAACTTTATAATTCTTAACCAAAGAATCTTTTGTTAATTCAATCATAAGTGTTTTTGTTTCAACAGGGTCAATATCCCAGCCATAATCTTCCATAATTCCATAAGCAACCGTATTGTTATCTAAATTCCCATAATTCCCTGGCTTCCCAATCAAATCAATCAACTGTTTATATGTCATTCCTTTCCTTACATGATTCTCTATAAGGTCATTTACCATATTTTCTCGGTATTCATAAGATCCGTCAGATTCCTTGTTCCATTTTTGCCTGTCAAATTTCATTTGCTTAACACCGCAATTTGATAAAAGGAATAGTCCTAATATGGCTATAATTTTACTTAATCTTTTCAACTTTTACTTAGGATTCGTTTTTTGAATATTATCAAGCTGGTCAACCCTACAACAGAGATTGCAACTAATCCTTTAAATATTTTAATTGTCAAGCATAAATTTGCCCCAGTCGCATATGAGATACACCCTGTATATTTTATAGTCACCATTGTATTTATAATTCCAAATACAAGTAGAGGCATTCCAATTATGAAAACACTAATCAAGATGTAGTAGAATGCCTTTCTCATTTGTCAACTTTTTAAAGTATTGTGGTCTTTTTATTTACTTATATGTTATTTTTTTAAGCTTGCACACAACCCCATGAATTAAGGGTGTTTTAATACCCTTAATTCAATGTTATGAGCTGTATATTCCATATTTTGATGTTGCCTCAGTTATCATTACAAAGATGAGATGTAGGCAAATTGATTAGGTGTTAAATAAGGTTCTAAATTTTTGATGGTTATATTGTAAGCTTCTGTTGGTGCATTTTCCTTAAAGCCTCCCAACATTATACTTTGCTCGAATTGAGAAAGAGAAGGTATTATGTACTTAAACCACTTGAAAAATTGGTCAGGAGTCAATTTTGCAAGAATTTGACCTTGCATTCCCAGGATTTCCTGGTCAGTGAAATTATCCCAAAGTACTTTGTTAATGATGGTTTCTTCCTCGCTCATATGACGGAAATATTCTATTATGAAGTTATTGATTTTATCATATGCTATATTTAAATGCATCTCATTTGGAGCTTCAACTAATTGGCGAATTGAATCGTTCATGTCGTGTTCCAATCTTTCCATCTCCAAATGATCTTCACGATTGTGTTGTGTAGAACCAGGTACCCTGGCTTCCAGTGGTTGCAAAACAAAGTCTTCCTCTGCATGTAAGTGTAAATCCAATAATTCTGAAAAATCATCAGCTATTTCTTTACAAGCATTTAAAGAGTCAATGTCATCAAAAATCAAAGAACCAACTTTAAATGAAAGTTGTCCTAATCCGTATCTAATTCCCTTGTGCGGAAATCCGTAAATGTTTACTCGTAGTTCCATGTTTTTTTAGTTTTTATTAGTAATTATTTTGCAATTCAGTAAAGATAATGGTTTATTTATTTCATATTGCTCATAACGGTTTCGGCTATGAGCAGTGTGGGTTTTGAAAACTTTCACTGCGTAACCACCGGTATGCTTTATTATTGATTTCATTTCGTATTTACCTTTTTCGCCCGCATTGCTTATGAGCCCGTGTTGGCAACCGTTTAATTAATTTAACCATTTATTTATTTGCAATGCTATTGAATCAATATTCTCTTTTCTTGTAATGTTCATTTTGCCATATTTTTTAAGTATCAGACTATCTATGGTGTCGAAACCCAATCGATTCCCTACTACATGTCTCCAAAGCATCACTCTTTTTTTAAATGTTTGAAGAAAAGAACTATCCACTAATCCATTATAACCGGTAATGAGTTTAAATTGAGTCGGGGATTTGTAATAGATGAACCCCGTAAAAATATCTTGATATTTGTAATTCTGACGATAAAAAGGCCAATAGTCAAAATGGTCATTTCCAAAAGGTGACCCCTTAAAATTAAAACCAATATTGTCTTTTTTACAGGCTTTAAAAGCAGCATCCCATTTGCCATCCTGAAGTGCGGTCCATATTATATCATCATCAGAATATGCACGAAGAATTCCCAAGGGATTGATTAATACATTTACGATTTTACCATGAAATTTATCGAACAAGAATTTTCCCACATTATCCATTCTGCGACCATTAGGTTCTTTGAAATTGTTGTTAAAGCTGTGCCGGTAATTCATAATGATAAGTGCCTTTTTTCTTTTCGCTTTCGATTCTTCAATTTTTTCAAATTTTTTGATGATATAATCTGCCATTAAACTATCTCTGTGAGCTATTTCACCGTACCAACAACCCTTCAAATATTCAACATTCATAGAATCCAATTTTAAAGCAACGTCCGTTGGATATAAATTGATTTTTTCTGATTTTTTCAGACCTTGATTAAATTCATAAAGTGATTCAACGAAATAATAGAAATTATACTTTTCCCAGAGCGGGTAAAAAGAACACCTTCTTTGCAATTCAATTATTTTTTCTTTTCTTACACTATCAGGTATACCGTCAGAATGAATCAAGCGGTTGATTTCAGGATTTAGGCTTCTCATTCCAACTTCTGTAAAAATATTCCCGACATTATGAATAAATCTCGGATCAGAAACCAGTTCTTTAATAAACTCATATTGTGTATTCTCTCGATGATCTCTCTCACAGAGTATCACGATATCATTTTTCTTAAAAAGGTCAAGGACGTAGTCCTTAGCTTTCTCATGGTCTTTCTCTAAGAAATTGACATAAGGAGTTATTTCTTTATTATACCTTTTGTTTGTACATGAAGTAAAAATTGTAGCAATCAGAATTAATGGGACAATAGTTTTAATCATGATAAGCGTTTTTTTATGGTTGCCAACGGTAAATTGTATGATTAGTGGCAGATTGCGGGCTTTTCCCTTGTCAAACTGTAACTTTGTTTGAGCGGGCTACGAACCTTGATGTTTTGACCTTTTCCGCTATTACTTATACAAAGTGTTGGCGTTTCGTTGGTTATTGTCATACTATTTTTCTTTTAATATCCTGATCAAGCGTGTATTTAAATTCAACGGCAAATAACAGTATTATCTTGTACGTGTCTTTATATACAGATAATTCTTTCGATAATGCAATTTACTCAAAAAATTCGACCGCCTATTGTGGAATGAAACCAATAGTTAAACCAACCAGCAGCCCTGCCTGCTGGTTGGTAGGTAAATAGCTAGAAAGCCCGTACTGCACGAACATAGAATGTGTTGTCCTTAGTGAAGATACCCGTGGCACCGCTGTCGAAGATGACATACGCTTGGTTACTGTCTAACGAATATTCCGTCGACGTCCAGTGAATGCCTATCCCCAAAGCTGTCCCTCCGTTAGCTATTAATTGATTATTAATAATTGAAATATTTTTATAGATTAATAGCCATTCGTATTGCGAAGGCAAATACCAGCCGCCGTACGTTACGCCGTTTACTTTATAGCTATAATTGGCACAAGCCTTTGCTGCAAAATTACCACTGGTATTATCAGCCATTTGCGATGCTACAATTATAGCGGTATTGATTATCCCGGAACCGACACCATCGCCAGCTGCCCCGGTAACTTTCAAGGTGCCGTTATACC
>JARRKF010000211.1:0-7165 GCA_037388405.1 Ignavibacteriaceae bacterium
AGATAACAATTAAAACTGAAGCCAAAAAGGATATTTATGTAACTCTTGCAGTAGTGGATGAGGGAATTCTTCAGATTACTAATTTCTCGACACCTGATCCTTATGGTTATATGTATGCAAAACGTCCATTGATGGTAGATAGTTATGATCTTTATAAACTGCTTCTGCCGGAAATTGTTTCTATTAGTTCTTCAACCGGTGGCGGTGAAATGGAAGAACAGTTGCAGAAAAGAACAAACCCGATTTCAGTAAAAAGATTTAAGCTTCTTTCTTACTGGAGCGGAATAAAGAAGACAAACAGTGATGGAACAGTTACTCTTGCATTGGACATTCCTCAATTTAATGGTGAAGTCAGATTGATGGCAGTTGCCTATACCGGTTCGCGATTTGGCTCTGCAGATGTAAGTATGAAAGTTGCGGATGACTTAATTATTGAACCACAGGTTCCAAGATTCCTAGCTGTTAATGATTCATTAATCGCTCCTGTTTCAATAGTCAATACCACTGATAAAACTGCAAATGTTGATGTAAGTTTAAAAGTTGAAGGTCCTCTGAAAATAACTTCATCCGCCAAAAAATCTCTGAAGTTAGATGCAAACTCGACTGGTAGCGTAACTTTTGGAATTGTCACTCAATCTGAAGTCGGTGCTGGAAAGATAATTTTTGAAACTACTGGGTTGGCAAAAGTAAAGGAAGAAATTGATATTGCCGTAAGACCAATTTCTCCGTTATTGGTTGAAACCGGTTCAGGTACGATTGAAGCAGGCAAAGAAATTAAAATCGATTTACCTAAAAACTTTCTTAAAGGAACTGAATCAACCACATTGACGATCAGCAAATTTCCCGCAATAAAATTTGCCAAACAATTAAAGTATCTTGTCGGATATCCTTATGGCTGTATTGAGCAGACAGTCTCAAAATTATTTCCTCAACTTTATTTTGAAGACCTAGCTAAGCTTGTTGCACCTGAGCTATACAGAACAAACAATCCTGTTTACTATGTAAAAGAAGGAATCAGAAAAATTGAATCGATGCAGCTATATGATGGTTCAATTGCTTACTGGCAGGGAGGAGTAGAAACCAATTGGTGGGGAACGGTCTATGCGGCTCACTTTTTAATCGAAGCAAGAAAAGCTGGTTATGATGTTTCTGAAAATGTTTTGAATAAGCTGTTGAAATACATTTCGCAAAAAGCTAAACAACAAAGCACTTATGATTACATAACTTATACATCAACAGGCAGAACAATAACTAAAATTGCGAATAAGGAAATTCTTTATTCACTTTATGTTCTCGCACTTGCAAAGCAAGGCGATATTGCAACAATGAATTATTATAAAGCAAGACCTCATCTTGTTTCGAAAGATATGCTTTATATGCTGGCTGGTTCTTATGCTTTATTGGGAAGATGGAATTCTTACTATGAAATTGTTCCTAATGCATTTGAACCAATAAAGACAGAACGACTTACGGGTGGGTGTTTCGATTCAGACATTCGTGCAAATGCAATCATCCTGAATGTTCTGCTGGAAGTTGAACCAGCGAACAAGCAGATTCCATTAATAATAAAATACCTGGCTGAGAATACTAATAGAATGTATTCCACTCAGGATAGATCGTTTGCATTTCTTGGACTTGGTAAAGCAGCAAGCTTAAAAGCTGATGCTGATGTAACTGTAGAAATTCTTGTGGATGGAAAATCAATAAATAAATTTTCTGGAAATGATTTAACTATAACTGATAAAAAACTTAACTCATCAAACGTAACTTTGAAAGGAAGTGGTAAAGGTGCAGTTTATTATTTCTGGAGTGTTGAAGGTGTCAAGTTGAATGAGAAAGTAAAGGAAGAAGATTCTTATATGCAAGTAAGGAGATCTTTCTATAGTTATAAGAGCGGCAGAATAATTCCTGATTATAGGTTTTATCAGGGTGAATTAATTGTTTGTAAAATTGAACTAACTGGATTTGAGAGAAATGCTGACAATATTGTTATTACGGATTTAATTCCTGCCGGATTTGAAATTGAAAATCCGAGATTGAATCCTGCAACCGAACTGAAGTGGATTCCCAAAAATCCCATGAATGTTCAGTATATGGATATTCGTGATGATCGTTTGCTGCTGTTTACAAATTTGAATCGAAATAAAACCAACGAGTTTTATTATTTGATTCGGGTAGTGAATCAGGGAACGTATCAGCTTCCTGTAATTGGTGCAGAAGCAATGTATGACCAGGAGTATCATTCGTACAATGGCGCACATTTAGTAAAAGTTTTACAGCGATTAGGAGAGTAGAATGTAATTGTGTCATTCCTGCAAGTCCGAAATTTATTTGGGACGCGTCAGGAATCTGATTTGGTAATTTTTCAAAGAGCTATCTGATTCCAGACTAGCTGGAATGACAGCTTAAAATTCAAATTAAATAAATATGCATTTTGAATTACTAAAAAAATATTGCAAAACTGCGAAGATTGTTTTTTCAATCCTATTTCTTTTTGTTGTACTGGATTTCGTTTTTCCTCTACCTGATAAAATCGAATTCTCAAAAGAAATTCATGCTAAAGATGGAACACTTCTGACTGCCTATCTAACAAAGGATGACAAGTGGAGAATGCGGACCGAACTAGATAAAGTTTCTCCTGATTTAATAAAAGCAGTAATTGAGAAAGAAGATAGCTGGTTCTACTGGCATATTGGAATCAATCCGGTTTCGGTTGTTCGGGCATTGTATCAAAATATTTTTAACGGTAAAATTGAATCAGGTGCATCTACAATTACAATGCAGGTTGCAAGATTGCTCGAACCGAAGAAACGAACATATCTTAATAAATTTGTTGAGATGTTCCGTGCTTTACAGCTGGAGGTAAAGTATTCAAAAAAAGAAATTCTTGAGCTTTATCTCAGCTTACTTCCTTTCGGTGGAAATATTGAAGGAGTTAAATCAGCTTCTTACATTTATTTTAACCGAACGCCTGATAAACTTAGCCTTGCACAATCAATTACACTTACTGTTATTCCAAATGATCCAAATGTTTTTAGACTTGACAGATCTAATGAAGAATTACTTTCGAAAAGAAATTACTGGATAAAAAAATTTAACAGCAAAAATATTTTTTCAAAACCAGATTTGAACGATGCACTTGATGACCCGACTGAAAATAACCGTAATGCGATACCTGTGTTGGCTCCACATTTTAGTCAATTTGTAAAAGATAACTTTGACGGCGATATTATAAATACAACTCTTGATTTATCAAAGCAGCAAATTGCTGAAACTATTTTGCTGCGACACGTTAGAAAAGTCTTCTACAAAGGAATTACAAACGGTGCAGTTCTGGTTATTGATAATAAAAATT
This sequence comes from Ignavibacteriaceae bacterium, assembly GCA_037388405.1. Taxonomy (GTDB): domain Bacteria; phylum Bacteroidota; class Ignavibacteria; order Ignavibacteriales; family Ignavibacteriaceae; genus IGN2. The sequence goes on from JARRKF010000211.1 coordinate 3,356, forward strand.
CTTCAATTGTGTCTTACTGCGGTTCAGCAGATTTTTATGATGCAGGTTCTTTCGGTCAGGTTAATGGAGTTACAGCAACACGATCTCCCGGATCAACATTAAAAGCTGCTTTGTATGCTTATGCATTTGACGAAGGTAATCTTACTCCTCAAATGAAAATTGAAGACATACCAACAGATTTTCATGGATATCAACCTGAGAATTATGATTTGAAGTTTTACGGAAATGTATCCGCGGAGTTTGCACTGGTGAATTCACTAAATATTCCCGCAGTAAAACTTCTTGAAAGAACCGGATTAAATAATTTTACTAATTTCCTTGCGAGTTCAGGATTCAATCAAATACAAAAGGTTGAAGGTAAACAAATATTTTCTGAAGCTTCATCATACATGGTTGCACAAATACTGTCAGGTATAAATCGAAGTGATATTGTAAATCTCTCAAGTTATTCGAAGCTTCCAAAGTTTGCATGGAAGACAGGAACCTCCTATGGTAAACGAGATGCCTGGGCAATCGGTTTCAATCCTAATTATACAATTGGTGTCTGGATGGGAAACTTTAATGGTGTCGGTTCTCCAAACTTATCGGGTGCAGAAGTTGCTGTCCCTGTTTTGTTCGACCTTTTTAATGCAATTGATTATAACTCTGATGTAAAATGGTTTGATATTCCTGAAGAATTATTAACTAGAAAAGTCTGTGCGGAAAGCGGACTAATACCGACACAGTATTGTAAAAATGTTGTAACCGATTATGCAATAAAAAATAGATCAACAAATGATTTTTGTGATATTCATAAACCTATTTATGTAGATAACGATGAGACAATTCAGTATTGCACAAGCTGTTTACCTAATTCCAATTGTAAAAAAGTTGTTTATCCGGTCTATTCACCAGAGCTGACGATCTGGCTTTCTCAAAACAAAAAAGATTCTCATTCGCCACCTCAGCACAATCCAGAATGCACTGCGAAATTTGCCCAAGGTGGTCCAAAAATATTATCTCCTTCGGAGGACTATGAATATTTTATTGAAAAGAATTCCGGACAGGAAATTCTTTTGCTTGCTGCTTCCGACAGTAGAGTTAAAACTCAATATTGGTATGTAAATGATAAATATTTTAGAAAATGTAAACCTGGCGATAAAGTATTTTTCAAACCGGATGATGGACAATTAAAAATAACTTGTCTTGATGATAAGGGAAGAGATGGAATTGTAAAAGTAAAAATCAATTATTATTAAATTTTTTTACTGAATAACTCGATTTGTAATTTAATGTTCTATTCTTAACTTCACTAGAAGATTAAGCAATATATTTACGATAAATACAACAACTCTTTTACTTAATAATAGGAGAGAAAATGAAAACAAAATTTTACGAGAGCTGTTGACACTGTAACTGGTGAAATTGGTAGTGCGGGTGCTTCGTGCGTTGGTGCAATTGGAGGAGTTGGTGCATTTATACTGAGCGATGTTATTGAAGGGATAGGTGGAATCCATACACAAGCATCCTACCTGGCTCAAAACCAGCAGAATGCTCATAACAGAATGCTGGAAGGTTTATCTCCTCAGCAGATTATTGATTGGCTTGTTGCAAATGATGCACAGAATAATCCAACTATTCGCCAATATGGAATTGTTGACCTGACACGTAACGGTGAAAGTGCAGCATATACCGGTATAAATTGTCTTGATTATAAAAATCATGTTACAGGACCAGGCTATTCTATACAGGGAAATATTTTGTTGGGACAGATTATAATTGATACAATGAAAACAGCTTTCCTAAGTACTCAAGGACCATTGGCTGACAGATTAATGGCTACTCTTCAGGCAGCAAAAATTATTGGTGCAGATACAAGATGTGCCTCCAGGGGAACATCTTCTGAATCAGGATTTGTGAAAGTTGTAAGAATTGGAGATGGAAGTACTCCATATATTCAAATTGTAGTTCCCGATACACCAGCAGGTACAGATCCGATTGATGTTTTACAAGGAATGTTCAACGATTGGAAAGATTCCTTGTTCGCAGTTGTTGATCCGTTTCTTTCCGAAATTATTGTTGAGCCAGATTCAATTCCTGCTGATGGAACTTCACAGGCAATAATTACCATTTCTCCAAAGAATAATTCTGATACTTTGTTAGCAAGTGGTTTGCAGGTTTTGCTTTCAAATACTGGTGCCGGATTTTTAAGTTCAGTAAATGATTTAGGTGATGGAACTTATCAGGCTTCCATAACTGCTCCTATAGCAACCGGAACTGATACAATCTCTGCAACTGTACTATCAGGAAATGATACGGTTTCGGTATTCACTAAAGCAGTTTTAACTTATGTCAATGCGACATCAATTGATGAAAGTTTAAGTTCGCTAGAAAAATTTTATCTGTTTCAAAATTCTCCTAATCCTTTTAATCCAACAACAAAAATTAAATATCAGATACCCCGAGCAACTTATGTATTACTAAAAGTGTTTGATGTCATAGGGAATGAAGTTTCAACATTGGTAAATGGAGAAAAGCAAGCCGGAATTCACGAAGTGGAATTTAATTCATCAAAATTATCTAGCGGGGTTTATATTTATCAGCTTCGTGCTGGAAATTTTTTAGCAACTAAAAAGATGATCCTGACAAAATAATTTTTTTATTTAAAATTTTGTAAAAAGGTAGGGGATAAATAGTTATCGGGAATTTTAACTCAATCTGTTGAGATACGATTTTTGATTATTAAGTTGCTAACCAAAACTGATCTAGATAAATTGTATTATACAATTTTAATAATGCTGAAAATTCAGGAGAGAACTCATGGATGAATTCAAATTAGAAATGACTAATGATATTTTAGTCGTTAAGGTTGATATTCTTATTGCCACTCACAGAGATGCAAAACCACTATGGGATGAATTTGAAAACCACTTATTATTCAATAGAGAAAAAATAATTATTGATCTTTCTTATTGTAACAATGTTGATTCAACTTTCGTCGGGATGATTGTGAAAATCTTCCGGAAGGTAAAAGAGAAAAATGGAAAGATGAAATTAGTCTTTCCGCAAGAAACAAACGCTGATGTACTTCAATTAACTGGAATACATAAGATTATAGAATGTTTTACGAGTCTGGACGAAGCTTTAAAAAGCTTTGGTTAATCTTCTTATTAAGTGAATACACAAAATATTCAGAACTAAATTATCTGGTCATTTTTATTTTATTTTAAAATAAAAAACCCGGGACTAACCCGGGATTTAATATTGCCTCCTAAATTGTACTTTAGTTGGTACTTAACAAATAGTTTAATTGTTCTGATTATCTGCGAAGCTTAAGTTAACATTACTTAGTCTAATGTTATCTGTAGTTAAAAGAAATGTGCAGACTAATTCTAATCCATCTTTTCTTCCTTCAATTTTATAAGTTTTGTTTAATAACTTGATACCATCTGGTGAAACATATAGCTCTTCTTGTGAATTACCTTTAATAACCCAACTATCATGTTTTACTCCATCCGGATTATATAATTTTCCATTAAGAGTAAGATCAAGATTGATATCAGGTTCTCTTGTAGACGTACTTAAATTATTGGGGAAAACATCTTCCCTGTAACTTATAGTTCCATTAAGTTGATAATATGTTTCTGTTATGCCAGGAACTGTAAGTATTTGATCTAGTTGGATTTCACCTGTTTTAAAGTTATCCGTAGTTTTTTGAACTGTGTTCATATTGGGTGATACAGGATTGTTTAGTGAATTATCTTTACAGCTCAAAACTAAAAAAGACGATAATATTATCGATCCGACAAAAAATTTCTTCATAGCTATCTC
>JARRKF010000212.1:0-3697 GCA_037388405.1 Ignavibacteriaceae bacterium
ATAAAAATAATTCCACTCTGTCCGTATGCAAAATCGGTTTTTGATAAAACAGAATCGATAAGAGATGTATTGGTTTGATTAATTAAGAATAACAATTTGAAAATAGAAAAGGATGAAATATGTTAAAACGTAGGTTGGGGAAAAGTAATTTAGAAGTATCTGCTATTGGACTTGGCTGTATGGGAATGACATTCGCATTTCCACCATTTCCTGACAAGAAAGAAATGATTTCATTAATTCGTACTGCCGTTGAACGAGGAGTAACATTTTTTGATACTGCAGAAGTGTATGGTCCGTATTCAAATGAAGAACTTGTTGGTGAAGCACTTAAACCTTTGCGAGATCAGGTGGTGATTGCAACCAAGTTTGGCTTCGAACTCGATCCAAATAGTGGACCGAAGTGGATTGGATTTAATAGTAAACCTGAACACATCAGAGTTGTTGCTGAAGCATCATTAAAAAGATTGAAAACAGATGTAATAGATTTATTTTACCAGCATCGTGTTGATCCAAATGTACCAATAGAAGATGTAGCCGGAACAGTTAAAGAACTTATCAAAGAAGGTAAAGTAAAATACTTCGGGCTTTCTGAAGCTGGTGTACAGACAATTAAACGTGCCCATGCTACTCATCCAGTTGCTGCTTTGCAAAGTGAATATTCGCTTTGGTGGAGAGAACCTGAAAAAGAAATTTTACCAACACTTGAAGAATTAGGAATTGGGTTTGTTCCTTTTAGTCCGTTGGGCAGGGGATTTTTAACTGGCAAAATTAATGATAAAACCAAGTTTGAAAGTACCGATTTCCGAAGCACTCTTCCACGGTTTACAATCGAAGCGCGAAAAGCAAATCAGGCTTTGGTTGATTTGATAGAGAAAGTTGCAAAAGAAAAAAATGTAACACCAGCACAAATAGCTCTTGCCTGGATACTTGCACAGAAACCATGGATAGTACCTATTCCGGGGACAACAAAATTAAATCGGCTAGAAGAAAATATAAGGTCTGTATCAATAGAACTTAAAGAGAACGATTTGAACGAGATTGAAAACGCAGCATCAAAAATTAAAATAGAAGGTGCTCGTTATCCGCAAAACCTTCAGCAGGCAGTTAATAGATAGAATAGCCAAATAAAATTTTTCTTGTCTTTGGTGGTGAACAAATTATAATATAAGAATGAATCAAAAAGATAAAATGATTCGCCTTGAAAAATTCTCAGATAACGATTTTGAAAAATTAATTTCGTGGATAGCGAACGAGGAAGAGCTAATTCAATTTGCCGGTTCAATTTTTAATTTCCCGCTTACAAAAGAACAACTGGACAATTATATAAATATTCCCGAAGTGAATGCCTACAAAGTAATTTATGAGAATATTCACATTGGGCATGCTGAAATAAATTTTACAGTAAATAATCCGCCGAAACTGTGCAGAATATTAATTGGGGATAAAAATTTTCGTGGTAGAGGATTATGTCAACAAATAGTTATTGCATTACTATATGTTTGCAAAGAAAAATTTAGTTCACATATTGTTGAGCTGAATGTTTTTGACTGGAATGGGGGTGCAATTAGATGTTATGAAAAAGTGGGTTTCCGATTTAACAGAGAAAAGCAAAAAGAAGTGTTTGTTGGGGACAAAAAATGGATTTCGTTAAATATGAGAATAGAAATTTAACAAACGAATCTAATCCTTAAAGTGTCATAATCGCTTAATCAAATTTATCTGATTTTTATTAAAATATTTTTAGAACTTTATGAATAGAATCAAAGGGCTGCTAAAATTAATTCGCTTTGATTTGTCACTCTCCGCCGGAGTGTGTGTTGTGATGGGTCAAATGTTAGCGCTGGGAGAGTTTGCATCAATTCCTGTATCCATCTTTGGTTTTGCTTCTGTATTTTTAATTTCTGCTTCGATATTGGTATTAAATGACTACTTCGATGTCGAGACTGACAAAATAAATGCTCCTTACCGTCCGATTCCGTCTGGTATCGTTTCTCCCGCTGAAGCTTTATTCTTTTCACTTATTCTTTTATTCGTAGGACTTTTATTAAGTTTTTTAATTAATGTAACCGTACTTTTTATTTCAATTGTGCTGGCAATTGTCGGGTTTTTGTACAACCGTTATTTCAAAAAGAGCGGATTGTTCGGCAACCTAATAGTCAGCTTCTCTGTGGGAATGACATTCATATATGGTGGAGCGTCCGTTGAATTACCTTTTAACAACTTTGTTTTGTTCTTTAGTTTAATTGCTGCGTTAATAGACCTTGGAGAAGAAATCGCTGCAGATGTTATGGATATAAAAGGGGACCGTCTCATCAATTCAAATTCACTTGCAATAAAGTTCGGCGAATCAACTGCTATTAAAATAAGTGTAACGATTTTCTTATTAGTTGTGGTGTTGTCATTTATTCCATTTATACTAAATTGGTTCTCAATAATTTACCTGCTACCAATCGGTATAATGGATGTATCAATTGCATATCCGGCGTTGAGATTGTTGAAATCTAAAAATGAAGAAGGAAGAAAATTTATTCGATGGATTTATTTAGGAGCAATATCTGGAATTATAGCCTTTATTCTAATGCGATTGGTTGGAATATAGAATTAAATCGACCAACGCATTTCTAATTTAAATCCACTTCTTACATTCATAGGACTATCCTTCGGCAACGGAATATTTTACTCCTGCAATTATCAAAAATTTATTATTGCACCGGTTGTATTCTTTGAAAAGAATTGGGAAGTTTAACAAACCATTAACAAATAATAAGGATATGAGATGAAAATATTATTATTTGGTGCAACGGGTCGAACCGGCAAGATAATATTGCAAAAAGCACTTAAAGATGGTCACGAAGTTACTGCGATTGTTCGAGACCCATCAAAACTGGATAGGTCAAATGCTAAAATAATTCAGGGAACGCCATACGATAGGGAAACAGTTATGAAAGCAATGAACGGTTGCGATGTTGTAATCAGCACATTAAATGTTTCCAGAGTATCCGACAACCCATGGGCAAAATTAAGATCACCCAAAGATACGATCTCCCATAGTATTCAAAATGCGTTGGAAGCAATGAAAGAGAACAACAGTAAAAGAATAATTGTAATGGGTGTTCTCGGTGCGGGTGAATCGTGGTCAAAAATGCCTTTTATTTTTAGGCTGGTTGTTTCTTCCGGTAATCTAAAATATGCTTACAAAGATCATACAAGGCAGGAAGAATTATTAGCTGCGTCTGACAGTGACTGGACAGTAATCCGGTTACCAATGTTAACAGAAGAGGAAGGCGAGAAAGATATACTTGTTAAGAGACTAAATGATGATACAAAATTAAACAGAAAAATTAACCGTGAATCTGTTGCCAGATTTATTCTGAATATTCTGGAGGACGAAAATTATTATAAAAGCATAGTCGCTATTTCATATAAATAAACATCCCGTTGTTTTCTTTGGGAAGAATGGTGAATATATATTTAGAATACTAATTACAACCATAGACTCCACCGACTTATCATCCTTTGTTTTGCTCGGTTCCGATCAAAACCCACAGCAATTTGGGCAATTTAGCTGAAAAATCTTTAGGTTTGTAAAAAAATCGGGAGACAAAATGACAGCTTTGTCTTCAATCATACGAGCAATATATTATCTAATCATATCGAAATTACAATTCCCTTCAAATTATAATAACAAATTATTGCG
>JARRKF010000213.1:0-3689 GCA_037388405.1 Ignavibacteriaceae bacterium
GCACAGCTTTTCTGTTTATTCCTCTTGTGAATAAAGTGGTTTTATTTTCTATTTTTAAATACACATCTTTGCAAACAAAATTTAGTGATTCGTTTCTAATCATTACTCCGGGAAGCATGCCAGTTTCAAGTAATATCTGAAATCCATTGCAAATTCCGAACACTATTCCGCCTTTATTTGCAAAACTAATTACTTCATTCATTATTGGTGAAAACTTTGCAATTGCACCCGTACGTAAATAGTCACCGTACGAAAATCCACCGGGAAGAATTACGATGTCACAATTATCTAATGAAGATTGCTTATGCCAGAGAAAAACAACATCGTAATCAAGAATTTTCTTTAGCACATAATAAGTATCGTGATCACAGTTGGAGCCGGGAAAAACCACAACTCCAAATTTTGGTTTTCTCATTTAATCTCTTCCAAAGTGAATTCGTAATCTTCCATTATCGGATTTGCAAGTAATTTCTTGCAGTAATCATTTACTTCAGCTTCAGCATCTTTTATATTTTTTGTATCAACGTTAAATTCAATGAATTTATCTATTCTTGTATTTTTGATGTTGTTAAGCCCTAAGTGTTTTGCACCAATTTCCACAGCTTTACCCTGAGGATCCAGAATTGTTTTTCTTCTTTTAATTAGAACTTTTGCTTTAAACATATTTTTCTTTTTCTGAATTTTTAGATGTCTTTTTTTGATGTAATGAGTTTATAAATATGACGAAAAATACCAATCAGTATCATCAAAACAAAAACAAGAAACAAACCTAGCTTAGTTAAAAAGATGACAAACAGAATAGCAGCCAATAAAAAGATAAAATGAAATGGTTTTTCTTTAATTCCGTTTACTGAGAACTTTGGAATTGTTTCGTACCTTATATTGCTGACCATCAGGTATGATAAGATAATTACACAGGGTGTTATAAAATTTAATAAAGGTTCGGGATAACCGTTGTTAAAATAAGCCAGTACAAATGAAGAAATAGTGAGACCCGAAACAGGAATTGGCAAACCAAGGAAAAAGGATTTGGAGAAACCAACAAGCTGAACATTAAATCTTGCAAGTCTGAAACCACCAGCGATCAGCGGTAAAGAGCCGACTAAAATTCCCCAGGTGTTGAAAGAATAAAAATAAGTTTTATATAAAAGAAATGCCGGAGCAGCTCCAAAGCTCACAATGTCAGAAAGAGAATCAAGCTCCACCCCTAACTCACTTGATGAATTAGTTAGTCTTGCAACTAAACCATCGAGTCCATCGAAAATTGCTGCTGCGAAAATTAACCAAGCAGCATAGTTAAAATTTCCTTCTGATGCACTTAAGATTGAAAGAAATCCGCAAAACATATTAATTGAAGTAAAAAGATTTGGAATTACAGAAGGAGTAAGTCTTGGACGATTCATTGTTCCTTCAACTCAAAGAGTATTGTTTCCCCAGCGGTTACATTTTCGTTTAGCGTTGCAACTGGCTTCCAATTTTCAGGAACGAAAACATCAACACGACTACCGCATTTTATCATCCCGAATCTTTCACCGATTTTTACAGAATCACCTATTTCTAGTTCAGTAATAATTCTTCGAGCAAGAAAACCAGCGACCTGAATACAAAGTATTTTACCATTTTCCGTTGCTAAACCGATTTCCATTCTCTCGTTATTCTCAGATGCTTTATCATCGAATGCAGCAGTGAATTTTCCTCCATGATATTTTAAATATTCAACTTTTCCGGTTATAGGAATTCTGTTTACATGAACATTCAGAGGTGACATAAAGATAGAGATCAGATTACATTTTTTTCCAACAAAATCATTTGCGACATTATTTTTTGTAATAATAATTTTACCGTCAGCAGGGGAAACTATAATCCCTTTCTTTGAAGGAATTTTTCTTTCCGGATCTCTGAAAAAGTTTAATGTACCCAGTAGCATAAATGCTGTAACTATGAGAATAACAACTTTCAACGGATTATTCTGAATAAAGAAAGTTAGAGTGATGAGAAAGAAAGAAATAATTGCGACTATCCCTATGGTTGTATAGCCGTAACGCGTGAACATCTATTCTCCGTTAGTTAATTGCAACAGATGCTCCGCGTATTTTTTTACTTGTGCGGGAGTATCTGTTTTAATTTGCTCGGCCAATTTCCCATCATTTAAAATTTGGGTAACTTTCATATTAAAAGGTGAAAATCCATCAACTAAATAAATTTTACCCTCAAATTTACCAAACAGACAATTTAGTTCAACTAGGTATCGGTCTCTTCTTTCAAAAAATGATTTAACTATTGCGTTTATTTTTGAGCATAGCCGGTTCATCATTTTAAGCTCTTCAAAATTACAAATGTTGAAGGAGATAAGATGGCTTTCCGTAATTAATGAATTGGTTGAATCACCGTAGTGGTATTCGAATATCGGTAACTCTAGCTGAACTCCGTCTTTTATCGAAAAAATTTTTGCTATTCTTTTATCAGCATAATTTAACATTCTAATTCTAAAAGGAAATTGAGTGTACTTCAAAAACAGAAGACTTTTACTATCTATTTTCCTTACATAAGCAGAAGGGATATTGTATCCCTTAAGGTAATCCAAGAAGTAAGAATTAATAGAGGCTAGTTTTTCACCTAAACCCTTCGAGCTGGTTTTTTTATTTTTTTGATTGTAGAAGTAATCTTCGTACTCAAGTACTTGATATCCCTGTTCATCAAAAGGAAGGTACTTTTTGTTTTGTTTTGCGATCATCTTATAAAGTGGATTTCCTCTTTATTAAATCAGGATAGAAGTTATGAATTTTACATATATAAAGTCAATCAATTATAGTATATTTGAAGGAAAAATTACTTATTAATAAAGAATAAACGCATTAATTAAGGAGGATTTGAATGAAAGGTGGAATGCAGGCAATGTTGAAACAGGTTCAGAAAATGCAGGAAGAAATGCAGAAAGTGCAAAGTGAACTTGGAAATCTTACCGTTTCGGAAGAAGCTGGTGGCGGTATGATTAAAGCAACTGCTAATGGAAATAAAGAAATTATATCAGTTGAAATAGATCCACAGGTAATTTCTAAAGATGAAAAAGATATTCTTGAAGATCTGGTTGTTGCGGCAGTAAATAAAGCATTGTCTTCTGCATCAAAAATGGCAGAAGAAGAAATGGCAAAAGTAACTAAAGGAATGCTGCCTCCGGGTATGAATATTCCGGGACTTTAAAGTGCAGATTGCCGAACCCCTCGTAATAGCAATCGAAGAACTGAGTAAACTGCCGGGTATAGGCAAAAAAACCGCGCAAAGGCTGGCAATTCATATTCTAAAATCAGAAAACCAACAAGTGGAAAATCTGATTTCTTCACTTAGAGACTTAAAAGAAAAAATTAGATTTTGTTCACGATGTTTTAATCTTTCTGAAGATGAATTATGCTCTGTTTGTAAAAGTGACAAAAGAGACAAATCAGTTTTGTGTGTTGTTGAAGAAGCAAGTGATGTTATAGCTATTGAAAAAACTCATGAATTCAAAGGATTGTATCATGTCCTTGGTGGTGTTCTGTCGCCACTTACCGGAATCACTCCTGAATCACTTCACATAAAAGAACTTCTGTAAAGATTTGAGAATGATGAAATATATGTAGTTATACTTGCATTAAATCCTGATACTGAGGGAGTAGCAACATCTTTATATATTTCAAAACTGATGAAACCAT
>JARRKF010000214.1:0-3688 GCA_037388405.1 Ignavibacteriaceae bacterium
GGTGCTTCTTGCCTGGCAGGAACTTCCTAAAGGTGAAAAGTTAAACAAAGAGACCTTTGAGAAATATTTTAAAGATAAAAACGTTGATGCAGTACTTGTTGCAATAGAAGGCGGGGAAAGTACTGATCAGACTTTGTATAAAGGCGGTGTTTCTAATGTTTACGTAGGCTTTTATGGATTTTATATGTCAACTGCTACCGTTTTCTATTCTCCCAGCTATCTTTCCGAAGAAAAGATAGTTCATATGCGAGCAAATTTATACGAAACTAAGGATGCTAAACTTATCTGGAGTGCACGTTCACAATCATATGAACCTAAGAGTACAAAGGAAGTAATTCAAGCGGTAAGTCGTACTGTTGTGGATGAATTATATCTACAGGGATTTATTAAATAATTAATGCTTAGTTAATAAGTGTTTGTAAATAGTAACTGAAAATGCAATCTTATTATTAAGTTATTTTCAAATTTATTTAAGGAGTCTTTCATGAAATCATTAATTCTTATACTAATATTTCTTTCCTCATCTTTTATACATGCAGGTAATATCGAAATAGCTGAGAATGAAACAGAAACAAGTACTGTAACTACTAGTCCACCCGTTGCTGAAAACAGATGGTATTATGGTGGTAATGTAGGTTTTAGTTTTTGGAATGATTATACTTATCTGGGAGTATATCCTCTCGTAGGATACAAAATTACACCGCAGTTCTCAGTGGGCGCAAAAGTTGGATATTCCTATATTAATTATAAGGATATAGATTTCGATACTCACAATTATGGTGGCAGCATATTTACCAGGTACCGAATAATTCCACAGATTTATCTTCACGGTGAGTTTGTATATTTTAGTTACGAGAGAAGAACGTTTAATTTAATAAATCAACAGATTGGTAGTGAAAGAGTTTGGGTCCCATTTTTATTGTTAGGAGGTGGATTCAGCCAGCAAATCAGTCCAAATGTCTGGGCTTATGCGGAAGTTCTTTTTGATGTAATTAATGATAATAATTCACCTTACAACTCAGGTGAACCTTTTGTAAGTGTAGGAGTCGGTGTAGGATTTTAGACAAGTCGCACATCCAAATAAAATTCTTCATACTGAATTAGGAATTGGAAACAGTGAGATGATCAGAATTGAATAGAAATAATTTTTTATTTTAATAATTGAAGCCGCTAACTGTAGCGACTTTTTTATGGAATTCTTATTTAATTACACAGTTATATGCGAACTATCTACTCCCATATAATCTTTAATATTTTTATCACATCAACTATCTGTTCATTCCATGAAGGGTAGTAAAAAATTAGATGCTAAGTCATTTTGGAGAAAGTATTAGCTCTGTATAATTTTCTTTCCATAAAGCTTTACTTTTTTGAAAAGGAACTTTCGAAAGACTTCAAAACAACAATCGTTTCCAAATCACATTTGAATTTAATGTCATTTAATACTAATTATATGTAATGTAATTTTTTAATAAGCAGAGAATAAAATGTATAACAAATTAATAACCGATATAAAACCTCTGGGATTTACCTGGGAGACTAAAGATCCATTTTTGTTTTGTGTACATCATCTTGATAATTATCCCGAGGGTAATGATGAACTGGGACCAGCAGCATCATTAGCAGGAAGGAACTTAGGACAAGATTTTACAACTAAAGACGGCTGGAGAATGTATCACGGAGAAGTTGTCCCTGGATTTCCAGCACATCCGCACAGAGGATTTGAAACAGTAACAGTTGTACTGAATGGTTTTGTTGATCATTCTGATTCACACGGAGCGGCTGGTAGATATGGAAACGGAGATGTTCAATGGATGACTGCAGGATCGGGTCTTCAGCACGCTGAAATGTTTCCGCTCCTTAAGAAAGACAAACCCAATCCATTAGAACTTTTTCAGATTTGGCTGAACCTACCTAAAGCTAAAAAGTTTGCAAAGCCATACTACAATATGCTCTGGGCAGAGGACATTCCTACGGTTACCAGTAAAGATAACAATGGTAAGACAACTTCTGTTACACTTATTGCTGGAAAATTAGCAGATATATCAGCCCCCGCACCAGCGCCTGATTCCTGGGCTAATGAAGCAGAGAATGACGTTGCAATCTGGCTTATAAAGATGGAAGCCAATGCTCAGTGGACACTGCCCGCTGCGTCTCTTGAGGCTAACAGGTCGCTCTACTTTTACAAAGGATCTGAAATTACAATTACAGGAATTAAAATAGAAAGTTATCATTCTATTGATCTTCTGGCTGATCAACCTGTAATAATTGACAATGGGAATGAAGATGCATATTTGCTATTACTTCAGGGGAAACCTATTAATGAACCAGTTGTTCAGCACGGACCATTTGTAATGAATACTGCTTCAGAAATTCAGCAGGCATTTAACGATTATCGCAGAACACAATTTGGCGGCTGGCCTTGGTCAAGATATGACAACGTTCATTCAAGGGAAGTTGGAAGATTCGCCAAGTATTCGGACGGACATGAAGAGATCAAGTAAAATAACTTCTTAAAACCACCGCTCTCGTCATTAAAAATACTCGACCTCCGTTAAATAAACATCTTTTCCTGGTAAAAGAAATATATAAATAGGAAAGGGAGTATTATGAAGTATCAGAGGTAGGGGTGCAGAATTGGAAGACCAAAGATTCCGCCATTTACAATAGAGAAAGTGTTGGAGATGAGAGAGATGGGATGTAGCTACAAAGAGATTATTAAAAAAATAAACATTTCTAAATCTGCTTACTATAAAATCCTACAAGCCGTCAAGTGACGGCTTTGTTGGGGTATGAATTTCTTAAAATCACTGCAGTAGTTTTTGAAGTAGTCGGTGAAAAATGTCAGCATAAAAACCCCCAGCAACTTTAATTGATGGGGGCATTTAAACTACAAAAATCATAATGGCCTACTTCATCAAAACTAACTTTATTTTTTTCACCCTCCCATTTCGGCCATTTTTTTGCCAACGTGGTCCATCACTTCTTTAAACTGTTTAGCAGGATTAAAATCTACTAGCTTTATGTCTTCCTGTACAATCGCCGTATGCCCAGCAGGTAAATAATAAACATCACCTTTGCTTATTACCTCTTCATTTCCGTCATCGTATATCACCTTCATAGCACCCTCTAGAACATATCCCCAGTGTGGACAGTGACAACTGTTGTTATTTAATCCTTTTAATAAAGGAGTAAAATCAGTTCCTTTGGGCATTACGTTAAAACCGGCTGTCATACCGCCTAGACCTTCAAGTACGCACATTTTTGTATTTGGACCTTCCATTACAACGTGCATGTTTTCTTTGTTAAGTTTCATAATGTATTTCCTTTAAATTGATAGATTTTATGTTGTGATTTTAAAAAATTGCAACTGAATTATATTACTTAAGCAATAACATTTTATTGACCTGAGCAAATGTTCCTGCTGTTATCCTGTAGATGTAAACACCGCTTGAGAGTTTACTGCCACTGTTATCAGTAGCATCCCAGGTAGCCTGATGATAACCCTCACTCATATTTCCATCAACAAGTGTTTTTACAAGCTGACCTACACTGTTGTAAATCTTAAGTGTAACATTTCCTGCTTCAGGAATTCCAAAGCGTATTTGTGTTGTCGGGTTGAACGGATTTGGAAAGTTTTGATCGAGTGTAAAGTTATCCGGCAAAGCACTTCCATTAGAAGAAAGTG
>JARRKF010000215.1:0-5044 GCA_037388405.1 Ignavibacteriaceae bacterium
GATGCTGTAAATGAAGTTAATTCAACTGGAACTACGGTTATAGACTGTATTGATTTAAGGATTCTGCCATTATTAGAAATAGCATAAGCATATATTGCATCGTCATATCTTATGTTATCCATTTCTTGAATTGGTAAAACAGGTGCGTCTTGTTGCTGCCAGGTAAGTCCATTATCATCACTCCTGATAATTCTTTTGTTAGTGGAGCTTAGATAAGCACATACAAAAACTACGCTGGTGTTAGAAACCCAAGATGCAGTTGCAAAACCATTTATATCTGTACCAGTATTGACTGTTACCCAGTTAAAACCTCCATTAGAAGTTACCATAATGTTTGGCCATTCGTATCCCACCATAATGCCGTGCTGCTTATCATCATTGAATACAATATCTGCCCCCAGTATAGATACACTTAGGTCACCAAGATACCACGTATTGCCCCCATCACTAGTAGTGTATGAAGTCAACTTATCAGTAGAAATATTATAACATCCAAATCCATAAAACTGTGGGTCAATTGCATAAGCTGTATAATAATAACCATAAGAATTCGGTACACCCGGAGGATTTGTCTTTTCCCAGGTAACACCACCATCAGTAGTCTTATTTAATGTATAGGGCTCACCTCCCCCGTTTGCCGGGTCACTCGTTGCAATTCCAAAGTCAGGATTACTTTTTGAAAATTGAATGTCATTATAGAATCCTGCAGTTCCTCCAGTAGAGTCGATGATAGTCCAGTTTAATCCTGCATTGGTAGTTTTAAAAAGCTTTGCATTACCCCCAAAAGTAGCTGCACCCCCATCTGCCACAAATGCGGTTGAAGAGTCCTTTGCAGCAATAGCCATAAGCCAGCATGGAAGACCTGTTGTTGGTATTGACACCCAATGTAACCCTCCATCTACTGTTCTGTAAACTTTGGGAGATGTTCCGTGTCCTCCTGCTGCCCAAACAATGTTTGAATCAACTACACAAATTCTTGGATAGGGAGCTAAACCAGATAAATTTCCAATTTCTGTCCACTGGGGAAATGCAGTGAATGAGAAAATAAAAAATGTAACTGCAAGTGATAACAAAGGTTTCATAATACCTCCTATATTGTTTGTTTATGTTGTTTGAAATTTCAAACCAAATAAACAAAATCAGGAGAGGGAATGCATATAAGGTATGTGACTTAATTTATAAATTATGTGACATTCTCGAAAATAATTGAGAAAAATGGGGGCTTGATCTATTATTATGTATTCAATTCGCCAGGCGAGTATCCATATTCTTCTTTAAAGCATTTATTGAAATATGCCGGGGAGTTAAATCCTACCTGGTATGAAATTTCTGAAATAGTTCCCTTCTTTTCTTTTATAAGAGTCTTGGCCTTGGCTAACCTTATCGACCTTAAAAACTGACTTGGTGTTTTACCAGTCAAAGCAGTTAATTTTCTATGCAGTTGTTTTCTACTTAACGCTATCTCGCTTGCAAATTCTTCTATGGAAAAGTTTTCTTCAGAAATATGTTCATTGATTATTCCAATTGCTTTTTGCATAAACTGCGCATCCAACGAGCTAAACTCTTTTGGCAAAACAAAATCTTCTGACCTAAACTTCTCTTGAAGTTTTTTCCTTATTGCTATCAGGTTTTTTATTCTTGCCTGTAATTCCTTTGCATCGAATGGTTTCATAATGTAATCATCTGCTTCTGTCTTCAATTTGTTGCACAACTCAAACCCATCCATCTTTGGCATCATTATATCACTTATTATTAGATCTGGAATCTGTTTTACCGCCTGATTCCATCCATCTTCACCATCCACTGCCTCCTGTATTCTGTAATCTTTTTCAAGATGACTTATTATATATTTTCTTACATCTGAATTATCCTCTACAATAAGAAGTAATGGTTTTTCGGTATCGAACAAAACATCTATATCTGTCTTTTCTTTTCTGTTCTCGATTTCGGGTATTAGTTCTAACTCTTTTCTGATCTCAGATTTTTCTTCCTGAACTTCTTTTTCTACTATTTCCTCCTCTTTCAGATGTTCTTTACCAAGAGGCAGAAGAACTGTAAATGTTGTTCCCGCCCCTTCTTTACTCTCCACAAAGATTTTTCCCTTGTGGAGTTCAACTAATTCTTTAGTTAATGAAAGTCCTATTCCTGTTCCTTCTCTTTCTCTGGTATGACTACCGTCAACCTGGTAGAATCTATTGAAAATCTTATCTATTCTCTCTTTCGGAATTCCGGTCCCTGTGTCTGAAACTTTTATTTCTATATTATTGTCTTTTTGTCCAACAAAAAATATTATTTCACCGCCTTCCGGGGTGAATTTAAATGCATTGGATAAAAGGTTATTGATTATTTTCTCTAACTTTTCTTTATCGATATAAGCTTTTAGTATTTCTTCATCCGTTTTCAGATTAAGGGTTATATTCCTTCTTTCAGCTAATGATGTGAATGACAGAACCAATCCCCTTATAAGCGGAATAATATTTTGTTCGGTTGTTGTCAGCTTCATCTTCCCTGCTTCAAATTTGGAGAGATCGAGCAACTGGTTTACTAAATTATAAAGCCTGTCTGCATTTCTTTTTATTAAGCCTGCATTCTTCTTCGCTTCAATGTCAGTGGAATTTTCTGCAATATCACTTGCCGGACCGAATATGAGTGTAAGAGGTGTCCGGAACTCGTGTGATATGTTTGCAAAAAATCTACTTTTCATCTCATCTATTTCGTGTAATTTTTCTGCCTCAAATTTGTTCATCTCAAATTCTTGCTTTATTCGTATTCTCTTAAGTTGCCACTTCCACATAAAATAAATCGAGGTTATTATAATAATTGCATAAATCAAATAAGCAATGCTTGTTCTCCACCAAGGTGGTGTAATGATGATGTTAATAGATGCACCTTTTTCATTCCATATTCCATCTTTATTTGCAGCTATAACTCTGAAAGTATATTCACCGGGGTCAAGGTTTGTATATGTTGCATTTCTTTGAGTTCCCGCACCCACCCATTCATCATCAAAATTTTCAAGTATGTATTTATATTGGTTTTTATATGTTTGACTGAAATGCAACCCCACAAAATCAAAACGCAGATCATTCTGATCATAAGGAAGTGTTATTTCTTTTAGCTCAGAAATAAATCCATCATAGTTTAATTTCTCATCTGGTCTGTTGAAAAGAGAAATATTGCTTAAAACTACCTGGGGTGGATTCGGATCGTCCCTTATGCTGTCCGGATGGAAAGTAATTAATTCTCCATTGTAGGTAGGTAGAAAAAGTGTTCCGTCGGGACTGATACCGCTGTTTCTGCTGAAGAAAAAATTATCTGCCAGACCGTCTTCTTTAGAGTAATTTCTGAATGTTTCTTTTTCCATATTAAATTTTGATACACCTTTGTCGGTACTCATCCACAAGTTATTATGTTTATCCTCGAATATCACATGGATAAAAGCATGAGCCAAACCATTTGTTTGGTCATATTTGGCAATAATTTTATTCTTACGGGGGTCATATTTCAATAAACCGACATTAAAACCACCTACCCAAAAATTATTTGAATTGTCCTCGTAGATTGCCATAAATGCGGGTACATTACACTTATAAAATCTATCTGTTGACCGATCATATTTATTTAATCCATACACATTAAGTCCAACCCATATGTTGCCAGATGCGTCTTCATAAAGCTTACGCAAAAAATCGTAGCCGAGACTTAATGAATCATCTGGATTATGTTGATAATGAGTTATTTTACTTCTCGAAGCATCAATTTTATAGAGACCAAATCCATCAGTTGCTGCCCACAATATACCATATTGGTCTTCAATTAAATCCCATAATCTTTTCTTAACCAGATTTATTGAATCTTCCGGATTACTGAAATAATATGAATAGTCTTCTTTAACAGGATCGAACCTGATCAGGCCGCAGCTTTCTGTGCCAATCCATATGTATCCTTTTTTATCGATGGTTGCAACATAGGCGTTTTGACCTATACAATCTGAGAATGAAAAATGTATGAATTTAGCCCTACTGCTGTCATATTTAATTATTCCCTGGTTGGAAGTTAACCACAGGAAACCATTAGAATCAAAACCCAGATAGCCTGTAGGATTATCCTCCTCAGAATTAACATATGCATGATTTGTGCTTTTATAATTAGGTTTGCTTTCTAAAACGTGAAACTTATTTTTCCTTTTATCTAACTTCCAAAGACCTTGTCCCCAGGTCCCGATCCAGATAATCCCGGTTTTGTCTTCAAATATTGAATAGATGTTGATATTAATCAAATTATTGGTGGAATGAACAATTTTATATTGTTGAAGTCTCCCATTTTCCGGATTTAGACAACCAACTCCCATCTCGTAAAGATGGAAACCGAACCAGATTAAACCACTTTTGTCCTGGATAACACTTCCCCTTTTTGTAGGCTTCTCTTCCATTTCAATTTGTCGTATTGGAAAATTTACATAGGATTTAAATTGCCGTGACTGAAAGTCAAAACTGGACAAGCTATTTAACGAGGCGATCCACAGTTTACCATCTTTTGATAAACAGAATGATTGGATATAACCAATTTTTTTATCAGAATTATCATCGGTAGCAATATTGTATCTGGAGATGGTTCGCTTTTCAATACTAAATCGCCATAAACCATTTCTGTTTATACCCAATAAAAGATCTTCAGAACCAGGATCCTGAATAATGGCAGTAACAGCAACGTTAGATTGATTTGGTGTTAATGTTGTAGATAATTCTGAATCAGAAACTGCAAAATAACAGCTTAAAAATTTTTTATTATTCCTATCAAATAAATTCAGTCCTTCTCTTGTGCCAACCCACAGTCTTCCGCTTAGATCCTCATAGATACATTTTACAATGTTATTGCTGATGGTGTTTAAATTTTCAGGATTATTTTTATAAGAGGTAAACGATTCGTCCTTACGGTTAAATTTATTCAATCCGGTATTAGTACCAATCCAGAGTGTATTATCTTTATCCTCATAAAGTGATAAAATCAGTCCATCGCTTATACTGGCTGAATCATCAGGGTC
>JARRKF010000216.1:0-3661 GCA_037388405.1 Ignavibacteriaceae bacterium
CACTAACAAAACTTTCTTTCGGAATAAAATACGTTATTCTTGTTGACGGATTGAAAGGATTAGGATAGTTTTGACTAAGAGTGAAATCAACAGGTACATTGTAATTAACATTCACCACATCACTGTATTTGAAGGTCCCATCGAAATCAACTTGCTTTAAACGATAGTATAATTGCTGTGAGCCAATTAAATCAGGATGATCAGTAAATGAATAATAGCTGATTTCAGATGTACTACCTTTACCATTCACAAATCCTACAGTTGCAAAGTTATCTTCATTATCAACCGAGCGTTGAATTTCAAAACCATGATTGTTTAACTCAGTTGCAGTTGACCACAATAGTTGTACTCCAGAGCTATTTACTGAGGCCGTAAAAGCAAGCAACTCTACGGGAACTATCTCAGACATTTCGGCTAGAGTTGCTACGGTACCAAGTGTCAATCTACTCATTTTATGGTAATAAGGTTGATTGTAGTGAGAGAGTAAATCGTTGGTTGTGTGGTAGTAGGCATTAAAATCTCCACCGTAATATTCCTCTATTAATAGAATTGCCCCATAATTATGATTCCAGAACGATGCCTGGTCGCTTGCAGTGGTGCCAGGATTTTCTACGACAGGTGTTACACCAATGCTATATGTTGTATTTACAGCTATCATCTGATCTTTTAAACTATAAGTATTACCAAAATTTCTTATATGAATTTCTCCGACACCATCATTATCTGAATCATATGCAATCATATCCATATTTATCACACCCATAATTGAATCACCAGCATTAGCAGCCTGCTGTGCATAATATGCGCTACCATATAATCCGCGTTCTTCTTCATCCCAAAGGGCATAGATTATGGTATACTTAGAATTGTACTGAGAAAAAATCCTTGCTGCTTCCAGAACTGCTGCAGAGCCGCTTCCATTATCATCTGCACCCGGTGCAAGAGAACCACTTGGCATATCATCGTAGTGTGCACAAATAATGTACTGCTTGTTTGGATAATCGGTTCCAAGCTGCACACCATAAACGTTTCTTCCTGTTCCGCTAAACCACTGGTCGTATGTAACTAAACCATAACTATTTAGTTTTTGCTTAATATAATTTGCAGCCATATCATTACTGGGATTGTTCCAATGCCGTGAAACAATTGTATATGGTGTTCCGTTAATAATGGTTTGAACTTCACCAGATAATTCTTTTACAAAGTAAACTAAAGAATCAAGATTGGTTTGATTAATTATTGATTGGACAGTAGGGGACTGAGCCTGTGAAATTGATATCACTCCCGAGAACAACAGAATAACAAGTACCATTTTTTTCATAATATCATCCTTTAAATGTTTATTTTTTTAGTTAAAATTATAAATCCAGTTTCATAAAAAGTTTTAAAACCAAGAAAATCTTATTTAATTACAATCATCTTTTTTGTTTCAGAAAAAACTTGTCCAGAGCTTGTCGAAGGATTGCCCGCAAGTATTGTATAAAAATATGTTCCGCTTGGTAAATTAGATGCATCAAATAACATTTCGTAGCTGCCCGTGCTCTTAATTTCATTAACGAGTGTTTCTACTTCTCTACCGAGGAAATCATAAACTTTTATACTCACGTAACTTTCATTTGGTACAAAGTAACTTATTCGTGTTGCTGGATTAAATGGGTTTGGGTAATTTTGATTTAAAACAAATGCAGCAGGCACATCATAAATTATATTTACAACTTTACTGTAACTGAAAGTGCCATCATAATCTACTTGTTTGATACGATAAAAAATTTCATTGCGACCATTGAGGTCCGGCTGATCTGTAAATGAATAGTAGTTAATTTCAGTTGAATTACCTTTACCTTCAACAAATCCAATTGTCACAAAATTATCTGACTCATTAACTAAACGTTGAATTTCAAAACCTTGGTTATTTATTTCAGTTGCAGTTGTCCAATCGAGTTGAACCCCTGAACCGTTCATTGATGCACTAAATGCTAATAATTCTACCGGGACTATCTCCGACATTTCAGCTAAAGATGCCATTGTACCAATAGCTGTTTTACTCATCTTCAGGAAAAATGGCAAGTTGAAATATTGAATTTTATCATTCACTGAATGATAATATGCATTAAAATCAGAATAGTCTTCAATAAGTAAAATAGCCCCGTAATTATAACTC
This sequence comes from Ignavibacteriaceae bacterium, assembly GCA_037388405.1. Classification (GTDB taxonomy): domain Bacteria; phylum Bacteroidota; class Ignavibacteria; order Ignavibacteriales; family Ignavibacteriaceae; genus IGN2. Next base: position 2,162 of record JARRKF010000216.1, read on the forward strand.
CAGAATGACCAATGATCACTGCCGCCGCTTCCCGGATTAATTACGTCCATAACTATGCCCAGGTTATATAGGTTGTTAACCTCTACCATTTTATCTTTTAGAAAAATAGAAGTGCCAACCGATTTTGTATGTAAGTCAGCATAATTATTACTATTCGAATCGTATGCAATCATGTCCAGATTAATTACACCCATAATTGAATCACCTGCTAAGTAGGCCTGGTGAGCGTAATAATCACTTCCTACCAAACCCTGTTCTTCTTCATCCCAGAGCGCATATATTATAGTGTATTTTGAAGAATAATTTGAAAAAATCCTTGCCGCTTCAAGTACTGCGGCACTTCCGCTTGCATTGTCATCTGCACCCGGTGCTATACTGCCGCTCGGCATGTCATCATAATGTGCACAAATAATATATTTTTTGTTTGGATACAAAGTGCCTGGTTGTACCGCATACACATTTCTTCCTGAACTGCTCCACCATTGATCGTAAGCTGTCAGACCGTAGCTTTCAAGTTTTTGTTTAATATAATCCGCAGCCATATCATTCCCTGGTTGGTATTTATTCCTTGAAACGATTGTATAAGGTGTTCCACCAATTATTGTCTGAACTTCTCCTGACAATTCTTGAACAAAGTAGCTCAACGAGTCAATATTTGTCTGATTAATAATGGTTTGGACTACCGGGTCCTGAGCGAATGAGATTGTTTGGATTAAAAAGATTGCGAGGGTTAATCTTAAAAGTTTTTTCATATCAAACCCCTTCGGTAAGATTAAGAAAGTAACAAAAAAATGCTTATTTATGTATTGCAACTTAACGACATTTTCACAGAAAGACTATTCAAAATCATATAATTACTTTTATTATTATTAGTGGCAAATAGTAATATTTTGGTATTTGTATATGGTAAAAATCATCTCAAAAATTAAACCACAAGCCAAAGCCACAGAAGGCATAAATGGCCGGTTTGGTACTTTTGCCGGCGTCTTCACACCTGACGTTCTTACCATTCTGGGCGTAATTATGTACTTGCGTTTAGGGTGGGTGGTGGGCAATGCTGGATTATTAGGAGCTATTATAATAATAGTTCTAGCAAAATCAATTACTATTTGTACCGGTCTCTCAATGTCGTCTATCACTACAAATATTAAGATAGGTGCCGGGGGAGTGTATTCGATAATCTCCAAATCTTTAGGGCTTGAAGCAGGTGGAAGCATTGGAATTCCGTTTTACATTTCTCAAACATTGGCAGCAGCATTGTATATTGTTGGGTTCACAGAAGGATGGCTTCTTTTATTTCCATCACACGATCCCCAAATTATTATGGTGCTTACTTGGATTGCATTGTTAGTTCTGTCTTACTTCAGCACTAATGCAGCATTAAAATTTCAATTTTTTATTTTATTGATTATTGTGCTCTCACTTATTTCATTCTTTCTTACGCCTAATGAAAGATTAGATACATATTCTTTAGTTGGAAAATTTGAGGATGCTGGCTTC
>JARRKF010000217.1:0-3657 GCA_037388405.1 Ignavibacteriaceae bacterium
TTATTAAAGTGATCATAATCTTTATAATCTCTTCTATCCAGCAAGTAGTTAAAACTTAGTTTAAATCCCTGGAATAACCGATAGGTAAGCTTTCCCTGTCCGTAAATTCTTTCATCCTGATTCATTGAAACAAAAGCACCATCGCCACTTTGATTAATTACGAACTGTTGAGTTATAGGATCTTCATAAGCTCTGTCGCTAATTAAATAAACCCGTCTTCCATAAAGAGAACCACTATTAAAATAATATCTACCATTTATAAAAAAGAAAAAATTATCTTTTAAGATTGGCCCACTCAGGCTTCCTTCAAAGTTTCTGATTGCCACAGGATTTATATTATCGATATGTTCAAATACCGAGGTTTTGTTCGAAATATAATCGCCTGAATATGCCTGAACATTTCCGGAAAAAGTATTATCACCATCTTTCGTAACCAAATTTACAACACCAGATTGTGCCTGACCATATTCAGCATTAAAGGCACCACTTATAACCTGTAATTCCTGCACCGCATTCTGGTTTACATCAACAACTGAGCTTCCATCATAAACATCAGTTACGGGCACACCATCAATTTGATAAGCAATCTGGTTTGATCTTCCACCTCTTATATGAATTTGCCCTCCGGCTGAAACCACAACACCAGCCTGAAGTTTAAGTACGTCCTGCACCTCAGCAACAGGCAATTGAGAAATCACATCATCACCAACAATTGCTGTTGATGATGTAAGATCCATTTTTACTAAAGGCTTGGTTGCAACTACAACAACTTCTTCTTTAAGTTCAACCGAAGATTCCGATAACTGAAAATCTATCGTTGTTGTCAAATCGATTGAGACTTTAACATCTTGATATGTAACGCTATTATAACCTATGGCAGATGCTTTTACTGTATAGGTTCCGGGAGGAATATTGATAATTGAATAATAACCATCAATATCGGTTGCAGCACCTAATGTTGTGCCCATAATAACAACATTGACGAATGGCAGTGGTTCATTACTTGCTGCATCAGTAATTCTGCCTGCAAGTCTTCCAGTAGTTCCTGCAAAAATTAATTGGTGAGATAAGATAACCAGGGGAAGAAACATCCGTAAAAATATTTTCATAAGAAGCTCCTTTTTAACGATCTTTCAAAACTTTGAAAAAGCAGAGTTTAGTTCGTCATTTTTTAATTCGAATTATTCGTCCGGTGAATTCTAATCTGTTGGCAATATAAAATATGCCGATTTGGAACACTTTAATACTGTACCGCCGCAGAAAACACAAATTTTCAGTGTTGATTTTTTTATTAAAAGGAATTTACACTATTGGAATGCAGTACAAATATTCTATTAAGTACTCCTTATATTAAACTAGAATTTTGTGCACTTATGTGCTTATTAAAATAATTAATTTTTTGCTAAAACGTTAAAGACAAAACTACTTTATTTTACAATACCAACAAATACTTTAACTGAAAAATGAAGGGGCAATTTTTAATAGTTAATTCTAGCATTCTGTACAAACCTGCTAGTTATCTGCATTAACATTCTAAGTCGAACAAATAATTAGCATCCCTAAACTAATTTAACAAATTTGTGACAAAATTAGATTAAACATTAGACAAATGACACCGAAGTCAAACAGCTTCTGAGCAGAAATAATTCACAATCATTGATCAGAGCTTTATTACAGAAAACCAGGGAATCAATTCTATAATCTAACTAGTTAAGACCGCATAAACCGGAAGAACAACCCCCAACGGGTGTAGAGCAATGACCGGTAGAACATTCAGTTACTGCAGAAGCAGAAGAAGAATTCAAAGAAGCACTGAATGATGAAAATAATTTTTTATTTTTTGTTGATTTGCAATTAGGACAATTTACATCATCTTGCTTCACTGATGACTTATGAAGCACTTCAAATTTTGTGTCACATTCGGAACACTTATATTCAAATATTGGCATATGACCTCTGAAATTTATTTTTAAAAATTATTAATCCTCCAGCCCAAGCATTTTCATCAATCGATCATGCGTCTCTTCAGAAACCTGAACATTGTATCTTCTATAACACTCTATAGTAATTTCAACAGATTTAAAGTAATCTCTGCAGCTTTGGCAGGAATCGAGATGGTTTTTTATTTCAATGCATTTTTCATCATTTAGTTCATCACCTAAACTTTCACACACATGGTGCATCACGTCTTTACAAGTTATTTTTTCTTTTTTCTTCAACTGAAGGCCTGATTAATTTCTTTTCTTAAAAATGCTCTCGCCCTGTGAAGTCTTGATTTAACTGCTGCTATGGATAATTGGGTTACCTGTGCGGTCTCCTCCGTTGAAAGACCTTCAACGTCACGCAAAAGAAAAACCATTCTATAGTCGGGAGACAAATGTTGGATAGCATTATCCAGAATTGTTTTCAACTCTTCGTTCTCGGCATCTTTATATGGGATGGAGTTCCAATCAGCAGCATATTTTTCTTCAAATAAGTTTTCTTCATCTTCAAGTGAAACGAAAGGTCTGTTTTTATTTTTCCTGGCCATCATAAGACAATGGTTCGCTACAATCCTGTAAAGCCAGGTGGAAAGCTTTGAATTAAAATCAAACTGATGAAGAGATTTAACCATGCTGTAAAAAGTTTCCTGCATTATTTGTTCTGCATAATTTTTATCTCTGCAAATTTTAAAGGCAAAGTTATAAATAGTCTGTTCATAACTTTTAACCAGCTCAGCCAATGCCTTCTTGTCTCCGTTCTGCGCTTTTTTAATTAAATCTTTTTCTTCCATCAGTAAGATGTTTTTTTGTAATTTTGGATTCAAATTTAACTAAAATAGAATTTTGTTACTTATCGCTTATAATTAAAATGGTGTAATTTTTGCACTTTTATTAACTGATACCTAATTTTAATGTTGTCTAAGATATAGAATTAAGTTTTTAACGAATGCCGCTATACAATTCAACAAAAGATATTGTTAAGAACAAGTTGTTCTCCGGGATAAAAGAGTCTCTCCTGAGTACTTTCTATGATCCAAAAGAAATAAAGGAAGTGCGGGAAGGTGAGATTATTTATAGAACCGGGGAAACTAGCGATGCCCTCTACCTTATAATTAAAGGCGAGGTAAAGGTTAAATTTTCAAATAATAACTATGTCAGCAATAAAATTTACAATGATTTTTTTGGTGAAAAGGAAGTAATAGATGGCACCAAACGAATTTCTTCGGCACTTGCATACAGCAGATTAGCCTATTATAAGCTCGATAAAAAAATTTTAGACACGCTGATCTCAAAAGATTCCTTAATTGAAGAAAATTTAAAGAAATTTGGAGATACTAAATTACCTGATTCACAAACTGACATTGATAGAAAAATTAACCTCATTAACCGAGATAAACCCGTAACCTTCAAGCTGTTTTCAAGTAAAAAAGATTCGGAAGAAAAAGATAAAAAGGCAAACGAGCCCCCATCAGTCTCGACACAGCAGCTCCTGCCTGATCTGGACTCTGTTGACGATTCAATCGATGAAGTAGATATTATCATTGATGATTCCGAAGGAACCGAAGAAATACCCGAACTGGAGGAAGCAATAGTTGAAAGAAATGAAATGCTTGAACCAGCATTTGAAGAGACCGTAACTCCAGAGGAAGTTGTAGAAGAAGATGAAATGGAAGAA
>JARRKF010000218.1:0-3655 GCA_037388405.1 Ignavibacteriaceae bacterium
AGAAAAGATGTATCTTTGTCAGAGTATCTTACTATGATTAAGAAAAAAACTGCTGCGATGGCTGAAATGTGCTGCAGGATTGGTGCATTACTTGGGAAAGGAAGTAAAGCTCAGGTTAAAGCACTTGGTAATTATGGATTGAATTTAGGAATTGCGTTTCAGATTCAGGATGATCTGCTTGATATTTCTGCTGACGAAGAAAAATTTGGAAAAACAATCGGTGGCGATTTAGTTGAGGGTAAAAAAACATTTCTTTTTCTTGAAGCTTTGGAGAAAGCTAAGGGTGAGGATAAAAGGAAACTACTAAAAGTAATCGAAAGAAAAGGGGTAAGAAGAAACCAGGTTTTAAGTTACAAGCAGCTTTATGAAAAACTTGGAGTCTTGGACGATGCAAAAAATCAAATTAGATTTTATACAATGAAAGCTTTAAAATCTGTTAAAATTCTTAATGATGAAAATAAAAAATTATTTCTGTGGTTAGCTGATTCGCTTATTAATAGAACGAGTTGATGATCGAAAAGAAAGTTAAAATAATCAATAAAGCAGGTTTGCACACACGACCGGCAGCTACAGTTGTTAAAATGGCGGCAAAATATAAATGTGATTTTTATATCTCAAGAGATGGAATGAGCATAAATGGCAAAAGTATTATTGGAGTTATGACTCTTGCCGCTGAGGAAGGAGCAGAGCTAATTTTATCTTTCGAAGGTGAAGATGAGGAACAGGCGGCATCTGAAATTCTGAGTTATTTTGAGAGAGGATTTGACGAACTTTGAAATCCCTGAAAGAGATATATCGAGAAGCACAAAATAAAATTGCAGGAATAGGTGCAGCACCGGGGATAGTAATTGGGGAAGCGTATCTGTATACCAAAGAAAAACTTCAGGTAAATCATTCGGATATTCAAGACGTTGCAAAAGCAAAAAAAGATCTGGCAGAAGCAATTGCTAAATCTAAAAAAGAACTAAGTAAAATTTTTGCTGTTGCTCGTGAGAAAATGGATGAAGTTAGGGCTGCTATTTTTGAAGCTCAATTAATGATCCTTGATGATCCTATTTTGTTAGATGAAATTCATAGAAGAATTGAAGCTGAATGTAAATCTCCTGAATATATTGTCGATGATGAGATATCTAAATATCAGAGCAGGATGATACTTTCTCACGAGGCTTATATGAAAGAAAGAGCGCTTGATATTGAAGATATTAAGCAACGAATAATAAGAAATCTTCAGAAAAAAAGATGGGAATCAAAGATTGATCACAATGTAATTGTAGTAAGTGAAACCCTCACACCCGCTGATACAATTCTTCTTTCAAGAAATAAAGTTCTTGCTTTTATTACAGATCATGGTGGACTTACTTCTCATGCTGCTATTATTTCACGTTCCTTGAATATTCCTGCAGTAGTGGGAACCCATAACTCAACAGCCAACATAAAAGATGGAGATGAAATTATTGTCGATGGTTTTTACGGTTATGTAATCACCCGACCAACTGATGAACAAAAAGATTTTTTTAATGAAAAAAGAAGAAGACTTCTTGATCTACAAAAAGAACTTCAAGAGCTGAAAGATGAAAAAGCTGTTACAAAGGATGGAAAAGAAATTAGGTTATTTGCTAATGTTGATGTTTCGGGTGAAATAGATGTAGTTGTTACAAGCGGTGCAAATGGAATTGGACTTTATCGTTCGGAACAAATTTTAAATGAACTGGGAGAATTTCCATCAGAGGAGGAGCAGCATAGAATTTATTCAAAACTTTCATCCAGAATCTATCCTAACTCAATTACAATAAGAGTATTTGATATCGGTGGAGATAAATTCAGATTTCTGGATTTTGAGGAACCAAATCCTTTCTTAGGCTTAAGAGGTATCAGGTTATTATTAGAAAACCCTGCGTTGCTTAAGACTCAGGTTAGAGCCATCTTAAAATCAAGCACAAATAAAAATATTAAAATGATGCTTCCAATGGTTAGCACTTTAAGAGAAGTAAAAGAAGCAAAGAAAATTATTGAAGAGTGCAAGCAGGAACTAAGGGATGAAAAAATAAATTTTGACGAAGATATTGAAACAGGAATAATGATAGAAGTGCCTTCTGCAGCAGTGATGGCCAAAGAATTCGCTAAGGAAATAGATTTCGTCAGCATCGGTACAAACGATTTGATTCAATATTTAATGGCTGTTGATAGGGGAAATGATTTGGTATCAGAACTGTATCAAGAATTTAGTCCGGTAGTTATCAGAACTTTGAAGCACATTGTTGATGAAGCAAAAAAAGCAAAGAAACCTGTTAGTCTTTGTGGTGAAATGGCTGCAGATACTTTAGCAATGCCTCTATTAGTCGGATTAGGAATTGAGATTCTTAGTATGTCTCCTTCAACTATTCCTTACGCAAAAAGAATAATAAGAGGTTGTGAATTTAAAAGGATGAAAAAACTCGCAGATAAATGCTATTCACTAACTACTGAGGAAGAAATTAAAGAAACCATTGAAAAATTCTTCGCAGATAATAAAATAATCAGGACCCGTCAAATAATTTAACTCCAATGAAAATAAAAGATTTTATTCAAAAGTACGATACTGAGAATCAGTTTAAAGTTTTAAAAGATTCTTATAAACAAATCGCAAGCGCCTGGAATAATAAAATTGATCTATCAGATTTAAAGCGTGAAAAGTTTTCTTCTATTGTATTTTGCGGACTAGGTGGCTCAGCAATCAGCGGTGATTTGTTGATTGATTATTTATCAGTTGAACTTTCAATTCCATTTAGTGTTGTTCGTGGTTATGACATACCATCCTTTGCGAATAATAATACACTTATAATTATTTCATCTTACTCCGGAAATACGGAAGAAACAATTTCCTGTTTTAATCAGGCGATTAAAAAGGATTGAAAAATTATAGCGATTACTTCTGGAGGTAAAATTGAAGCAGAAGCAAAGAAAAATAAAATTCCGATAGTTAAAATCGAAAGTGGATTTCAACCCAGATATGCACTTGGATTGAGTTTCTTTTCTTTGATGAAAGTAATGCAGGAATTGGGATTCATCAATGAAGAAAAAAATGTCAAATCAATAACAGATTTGTGGCAAAGAAGGGGAGAGGAATATTCAAACGAAAATAATATTTCTTTTAGAATTGCTGAACAACTTACAGGATTTATTCCGGTTATTTACTCTGCCGCGTTTCTCTCTTCAGCTGGTTACAGGTTTAAGTGTCAGTTGAATGAAAACTCCAAACTGCATGCATTTCATCATAATATTCCTGAGATGAATCATAACGAAATAATTGGGTGGGAATCATATAAAGAGAAAATATTTCACGCCAAAATAATTTACCTGCTTGATAAGGAATATCACTCGCAAAACCTGAAACGATTTAGTATTTTGAAAGAAATACTCTCAAAACAAAAACTTGACATTTTAACACTTGAGAGTAATGAAGCCGATAAAAAGGTACGAATTATGGATTTGATTTTCTTGTGTGATTGGATAACTTTTTATGCGGCAGTTTTACGTGGATATAATCCTTCGGAGATTGATTTTATTCATCAAATGAAAAAAAGTCTCGTTTAGTTTTGCTCTCCGGATGTTAATTAACTCTTTTAATAAATTATTCCGGTTTTATGCTTTTTATCTTTACCAGAATAACAAAAAA
>JARRKF010000218.1:3708-6583 GCA_037388405.1 Ignavibacteriaceae bacterium
TTTATTTCGGAAGAAACAAAGTTCAGTATGAAGAATTCGACTGGAAAATTATTAAAACAGAACACTTCGATATTTATTATTACGGACAGATGGAATACATTGCACAGATTGGTGCTAAATACGCAGAAGAAGCTTTTGACGAATTAAAAGTCCGGATGAATCATCTGGTTACCAGACGGATTCCATTAATATTCTACAATACTACAATCGATTTCCAACAAACAAACACTACTCCCGGTTTAATTCCTGAAGGGGTTGGTGGATTTTTTGAATTTCTTAAAGGAAGAGTGGTCCTTCCCAGTAATGGATCTTTGGCAGATTTCAGGCATGTTATCAGACACGAGTTAGTGCACGTATTTATGACAAATAAAGTTTACAGAATTCTTAAAGACCATAGAATACCAACGAGTAAAATGCCGCCATTATGGTTTGTTGAAGGTCTTGCAGAATATTATTCAACTAAATGGGACGCCCAGGCTGAAATGCTGATGAGAGATGCTGTGCTGAATAACTATTTTGTAAGTCTCGATGATATTTATAAAATCTACGGAAGTTTTTTAATGTATAAGGAAGGACAAAATTTTTTAGAATTTGCAGCTGAAAGGTACGGGGACGAAAAAATTGGACTCCTGCTTGATAATTTTTGGACGGATAAATTTTTCAGTAATGTGATTGAAACAACATTCGGAGAACCATTCGAAAAAATTGATGCTAAATGGAATTACTGGCTCAAGAAAAAATATTATCCGTTAATGAAATCGAATTACCCGACTCAGTTCGGATCGTACAAGGTTACTAAGGATGGTTTTAATTTTTCGCCGGTTTATTACAGATTGAATAATAAAAGTTACTTATACTTTGTTGCAAACAGAGACGGTTATTCATCGCTTTATCGTGTAGAAATTTCTCCTGAACTCGAAACTTTATCGTCACCGGAACTTATTTTAAGGGGTGAACAGACCGAAGAATTTGAATCATTCCATCTGTTTCAGTCTGCTATAGATATTTCAGAAGATGGCTTACTTGTCTTCAATACAAAAAAAGGAGGAGAAGATGCGATACATTTTTTTGATGTTCGGGAATCGAAAGTAGTAAAGACATATCAGAATATGATGTTCGGGAATTGAAAGTAGTAAAGACATATCAGAATAAAGAAATTGTATTTATATCATCCCCCAAATTTTCTTCGGATGGAAAACGAATTGTATTCAGCGCTGTTGATCGAAAGGGCTTTAGCGATATTTATATTTTAACACTGGCAGATGATAAGCTTTATAGGGTAACAAATGATTTTTATAACGATAAAGATCCTTGTTTCGGAATATCAGATCAGCAAGTGGTCTTCAGCTCAGATAGGTCAGGAGGAGATTTCTCACGCAAACTTAATTTATTTTCCATCGATCTGAATAATTATTTAATTGATTATATCACTTACCTTAATGCCAACTCTCATTCACCAATTCTTTCACCGGACAGAGATAAACTTTTATTTACATCCGATTTGAATGGCGTAAATAACCTTTTTGAACTTTCTATCAATAATGGAGTTTACAGTAAAAAAGTTGAAAAGATTTCTGAATTTATTTCAAGTGTATATTATCCTGTTTATATAGACTCAATTCATATAGCTTTTTCAGGTTTCGAAAATCTCGCATTTAATCTTTTTATATTCGATCGACAAAACGTAACTGAGGATTCAATTTATACAGTGGAAATGAAAATCGATAGACCTCTGGACAAATGGTCGGCTGACATTAAAGCATTAACTCCGGAAAGAAAAAAGGCAGAATACGAAAAAGAATATTCACTTGATTTTGCGCAGGCAGTTGTAGCTACTGATCCGATTTTTGGAACCAGAGGAGGTGCTGTATTTTCTTTAAGTGATTTACTTGGCGATGATAGATACACGATTTTAATGTATAACAATGCAACGGTCCAGAGTGAAATTCTAAGTAGTTTTAATGTTATAATTCAAAAGATAAACTTTGCTGGTCGAGTAAATTATGGTTACGGAATCTTTCATTTAAGCGGTCCGGTCTATGATTATGGCGATGTTGATGAATTTTATTATGAAAGAAGTTTTGGTGGTTCGTTTCTTTTGAGCTATCCCATTTCAAAATTCCAGAGAATTGAAGCAACCGCCACTGTGCGAAATTCAAATAAAGAAATAATTCCAAATGTTGTGGAAAGAAAAGCACTTTTATTTACCAACACGCTTGGCTGGGTGATGGATAATTCCATATGGGGATATACTGGTCCGATCGATGGTATGAGAGCATTGGTATACCTCGGTTATACGAGTGATATTAAATACAGTAATGTAAATTACTTTTCGGTAATCTGAGACTACAGATATTACCAGAGATTTGCACTTACTACACTTCTAGCTTTTAGAGCAGCTCTATTTTATAACGAGGGAAAGGAAGCCAGGAGATATTTTGTTGGTGGAAGCTGGGATTTAAGAGGCTGGCCTAGATTTGGTATAAGAGGAGAAAAAATCTGGTTGACTTCACTGGAATTTCGTTTTCCATTAATTGAACAACTGGCAGTAAAATTTCCATTCTTTAGCTTAGGATTTTTTGGAATTCGAGGTGCGCTATTTTATGATATGGGCGGTGCCTGGGATGATGAATATAAGACTACACTGGGCTCAACGGGTTTTGGATTTAGATTTAATTTGTTCGGTGTCCTCACTTTACGTTATGATATTGGCAAAAGAATAGAAAAAGATTTTACTCGATTTCAAGAAGGTTTGTTTTATCAATTCTTTTTTGGATGGGATTTTTGAAGTATAAAATATTATTTCCGGTTTTTATTTTAATTATCGCCGGATGTGCACGATCGGTAATTAAATATTCAGCTAGTTTTGATACCG
>JARRKF010000219.1:0-3652 GCA_037388405.1 Ignavibacteriaceae bacterium
AACCAAACACAGAAAAACCGAATAATGGAAAGCTATGAGCGTGAACATTCGTGTTGATCTTCTCTTAAGGTATATCTTTCAGTTAAAATAACAGCCGATTTGCATGGTGTGATATTGTCAAGGTCGCATGGGGTGTAGATCGGCTTTTTATATGAACACTTAACCAAAGGGGGAAAAATGAGAAAATCATTACTGTTTTTATGTGCTACCATCTTGGTTTTGGCTGGTATATTGACTCCATGTCATGCAATACCAGTGACTGAATTTTACCAATCAGGCGTCGGGACATATGGTAGTATAGATATCCCTAATTTGGGTCCCAATGGTGAAACAGTTACCACTGGACCGATTACAACGACTATAGATTTTACTTATCCAGCCGATCAAAAGTACACATTTGACTTCGACACTGGAAGCTTTGTTTCACAGAACGATGATTTTTTTCATTTTCAGTGGCTTGATGATTCAGGGCTATCCCCAATTCCGCTCAGGGTAAGGGAAAGCGGAATAATTATTGGCGGAGATCCAACTCAGTTCACTGCAGAAGTCCACGCTCTTGAATTCGTTAATGATCCCTTGTCGCCTTTCAACGGACTTGGGATAAGTTATACAGCAATATACGATGTGATGAGGGATTTAGCAACAGGTAAAGGTGCTATAAAAGCTACTTTATCAGGACTATTAATCACGGAAACCGATAGACTCTTTATACAAGGTACAGGAAATTATACTTCAGGCCAAAACCCCGTACCTGAACCCACCACCATGCTCCTTTTTGGTGCTGGATTATTAGGGCTTGCAGGATTTGGAAGGAAAAAGTTTAAGAAATAAGTCCTTCCAATCAATTTATGATAAATAAAAGGCAGAGTCATTTGGCTCTGCCTTTTCTATGTTCCAGACTTGTGGTTACTGCAGAGACTGTCGAAAAAGGTTTAGATAGCGGTCAATTTCTTATTGGACTTTGCTATATTATGATTCATTAGTCTTTCATTAAGTATTCCTTCCATGAGTAATAACTTTTCTGCATTTTTTCTTCAGATAGTCTATTATATCCTTTTAATTTAGTTGGTTATATGATATAGGAGAAATCATTGAAAGCATTATAATATGAAAGCATAGATATAATTTTTTCTTTTTGACTTGTCCTTTTACGAAGTAATCTTGCTTCTTGGCATCTATACATTCAGCCCAATATTCAGCGCATGGAATCAGTGGATAATCATCATCAGAAGCGTAATATTCAAATTCGTTTGATTCAACTTTTTCCATTAAACCCCCAGGGTTTTGTTATGGCCCGTGCTACACCTGGGGAAGCAGCATTTTTTTAACCGATACCGGCGCGAGCCATAATATCTTTATATGGATATACTCTGATATTCATTTTCAATTTAATCCTCAAAACACACCTCTATATGGCGTTCTTTTGGCAAGGATTTGATTTCTGCTGACCTGTCCGTCTTTACTTTTCGATATGGGAATAATGAATAATCGATAGATTGACATTTTGAAACTTCACCATGTTGATCGTTCATGTACAAAAGGCAATAACTACGGATTGATTTTGACCTTGCTTTGGCATTCTGCTTTCCCTGCCCAGATCGAAAAGGGAATAACGGACAATCTTTAAAAATACAGTTGGTCACTTCTTTGTGAGACCAGCCAGAACAATTCAAGCATCTTTCTCGGACTGCTTATCTTCTGTTTAGGCCTATCAATTCCGGTCCGTTTTTTCTTTGAATTAGACATTTCATATATCCATCTCCTTACACACATCCGAAAAGATATCATCAACGGTATTTTCCAGAACCTCAAAGCTGGATAGATATTCATCAAGCCATTCTCGTTTAATTAAAATGCTTCCAGATTTTAACCGGAAATGCCTTAAACCTTCTTTTAGCCAGTCTCTTAAAGTACGTTCACTGATTCCAGAATATTCAGCGGCTTTACTTGGTTTCATCCATTCAGACATTTGTGCCCCCTAAATATTGCCAGGCTCAATTCTGTTGTTCATCAAATAGTTTTCAATATCATTTACATGATATCTCACCGATCCTCCCAACTTTATATAAAGGCAACCTTTCCCTAAGTGACGGTCGTTTCTAAGGGTTTATATAGCTTTCTTTAGAACTTTCGCAGCCTCTTATTCATTTAGGATTTGTGGAATGTCTTTGCAGTTCATTAATTGTCCTCCTGTTGATTTTTTTATTTAAGAAGATACAAAAAATTACCGCAAAAAAATAAGGACATAACCGAACTATTTTTCAGATGGTTTTGTCCTTACAAGTGATGGATAGGTTTTTTAGGATAGAACTCTTTGAATTGCTTTAGCCAAGGCCGTTTTGCTATGACTGGGATATCCCATTTCTTGCAATGAGAGAAAAACAAAATCTAAAAACTCATTTTTACTGCCGGTTTCAGTTGGGTATGTCTTACTCGGTCTTTTTCCTGTAATTTTTATCCATAGATGTGTCATTCTTTTTATAAAGTGTTTCATTGCCAAGTCTTCTGGTCTTCCACCTTTGGATTCTTTAAAAAAATCTAAAGCTCTGTTCGCACGTTCCTTTAGGTTAACAAGATAAAGATTCAGGTTTTCTATTTCTTTTTGATTATCACCTGTTGTTAGCCAACTAAAGGGAGAAGTTCGGTTGTCAACCTCACTTTTTTCCAGCAAAGTAGACTCTGTAGAACTAAATGAATTAATGTTTCATGAAGCTTGTTAATATTAGAGACAAGTTGAGAGAGCCTTTTTCGTACCAATTTAGACTTATCGGAAGGATCACTTAGTATTTTTTGTATTTCTGAATATTCACGAAAGATTTCTGTTAATTCTGTAAGATATTCCTTTGGAAAATTTTTCATATCCGCTCCCTTAGCGGCTCCTGAGTTTAATTGATGGAAGGCCCGGCAGGGTTTCCAGGCCTTTCGGGTGCGCATTCCCTATCCATCAAATTTTAAAATAGTCTATGAAAATGTGAGTAAAATATCAATGCAAACAAAGCTATGATATTTATTTCTGAAAAACTTCGCATTATTTATATGAGTCCTAAACACAGAATCAAATTCAACAGCTTATGTTAAATTAAATCATGAACATGTGAATTAAAAAATCATGCTTTGCAGACCCTTGAAATGGGGTGCATATAGGGTGCAAAATAAAGCAAAATATTGACATTTCTAAAAGTTTGCATATAATAATATCAAGTAGTTATAACACTCAAATTATTCTCTGAAAGTTACAAGCATATATTAGTATAGAATCCTGGCTCAAAAGACCAAGCTTTGGTTTTCTCCTAAAAGAGGTGAATTTACATAAAGCCGAACAAGTTAAAAGTGCCTAAAGTGATCTAAAGTGCCTAAAATTATGGCGTCGCTTAGCGACAATGTTTTTATATAATTGACAGAATTCCTTAATCCCGCCGGGGCGGGACTCACTTCAAACTTTAGTTCATTTCAAACTCTTGAAGCGATGATTCAGGCTGGGCCGAAGAACTCTAAGCTGGTCGAAAAGACTATGTTTTTCAGGATAATACAAACAAGGAGTATCAAGTGAAAAAGGATATTATAAAAAAAGTTAAAGAAGTTTCTGTTAGAAAAAAGTTCCCCGACGGTTCTTTGTATACCAGTATATCTATTGAACATATCATAACTCTCT
>JARRKF010000220.1:0-4703 GCA_037388405.1 Ignavibacteriaceae bacterium
ATAAGAATTATATCTGCACCACCGGCTAAACCGCCATGCAATGCAATCCATCCCGCATATCTTCCCATAACTTCGACAACGATAACCCTATGATGTGAAGACGCTGTTGTATGAAGCCTGTCTAATGCTTCGGAAACAACAAATACTGCAGAATCATGACCAAATGTAACATCAGTTGCATCAAGATCATTGTCGATCGTTTTGGGAACACCAACCATATTCAAACCAAGATTTGAAAGTTTATTACAAATATGCATCGTTCCATCACCGCCTATAGCAATTATAGCATCCAGATTCCAAGCATTATAATTTTTAATAACATCGGCAGATCTGTCTTCAATAACAATTTCCCCATTTTTTGAAACAGGCCAATGAAAAGGATCGCCTTTATTTGAAGAACCGAGTATTGTACCTCCCTGAGAAAGAATACCGGAAACATCCTGATTTCTTAATTCAGAAGCTTTACCCTCAACCAAACCTTCAAAACCATCATGAATACCGTAAACGGTCATACCATAATCCTGTGCAGGTTTTGTTACACCCCTTATTACAGCATTCAAGCCGGGGCAATCGCCACCGCCGGTTAATACACCAATTCTCGTTATTCTGGATCTTGTTGGCATCTTTATCTCCTGAACATTTTTTAGTTTATTTTTTTCGTTGTTTTAAAATGAAGCTTTGCTAATGTTTTTAAAACTTCCGCTCCATATTTGCTTTTTATTTCTTTTGCTTTTATTTCTACATTAGCGGAAGCACCTTTTGGTAATTCCAATTTATGTTTCTGTTTGATTAAGTAAAACCATTTATTGAATTCATTTCTGGCAAGAATAGATGCAGCGGCAACAGCAGTGTACTTTTCCGCCTTTGTTTCCTGGTGCAGTATTAATTTCTTGCCTAGCTCTTGCAGAGATGTTTGTATATACTTTTCATTTCCGAATTTATCACTTATAGCCACCGGTACTATTTTTTTACTAAGTATATTTTCAAGTGCTTTTGCATGGGCCCAGCCAAGCAACCTGTTTAAATTACCCATCTTTTCATATAAAATGTTATACTTTTCAGGATTAATCACTACAATACTAAAAATACAGCCTTCAAGTTTTCTTATACCGGCAGCTATTGATGAAATTGAATAATCCGGTAGTTCTTTACTGTCTTTTACTCCTAATGCCTTTAATCTTTTAGAAACAGATTTATCAGCGAATACAGCAGCCACTACCAGTGGACCAAAATAATCACCTTTGCCAGATTCGTCCGTTCCAATATAACTTTCCGGCTCAGCTGATATTGATTTTTCTGATTGAAAAAGATTTTCACCAAATATTAAATTGTAAACCCTTTGAAAGGGTCATTGTTTATAAAGGGATGCATAAAAGTAATGGAGTAATTTCAATTTGTCAACTATGAATAAGTGTACTCTATCCACTATTTATTTGGAGGAAAAGAAAATGATTAAGAAAAATATTTATTTGAAAATTGTATTTGTAACAGTTCTATTCTTCTTTGTAGTGGCAAACTTTTCCGTCGCACAGGAGAATCTAAATGATAATGCCATTAAAAAAATTGATCAGATGACTGAAAAACTGACTAATAAATTGCTGCTCTCCGAAGTTCAGACAAATAAAATAAAATCACTCCTGAAAGATTATTTCAAAGGATTACAAAAATTTTCCGGCGATGGTGATAAACTATCTGAATTACGTCAAAACTCGGAAACAAAAATTCTTAATATTCTTGATTACAAGCAGAAAATGAAATATGATATAATTAAAAAGGAATGGTGGGGCTTAGCCTCTCAATAATTTGCATATTACATATATTTTTAATATGGTAAATATTGTTGATAGCAAATAATAAATTCTTATTCATAGTTGACAAATTGAAATTACTCCATTACTTTTATGCATCCCTTTATAAACAATGACCCTTTCAAAGGGTTCTCCCCTGCCCTTTGATGTTTCAGGGTCACTCCCGGTGTCTCCCCGGCACCGGGATGTTTTAAATTTCTTTCCCAAAACTAAAATTTATTGAAGCAGAGAAGCGCACTTAACTACGGCAGTTTCACTTCGAAGACGATATCTTCCCAAAGAAAATATTTTAGGCTTAGTAAAAAGATTTATTTCATTTTCTGTTATTCCACCTTCTGGCCCAAAGATAAAATAAAAATTATCATTACTGTAATTTGTAAAAGTAAATTTTTCATCAGCGTTCTGATCAAACAAAATTTTCTCACCTGCTAACTTCGAAATTTCTTTTAGAGTATTAAGTTTTATTTCAGGAAGATAAGTGTGAAGAGATTGTTTCATCGCTGCAAAAGCAATTTTTTCCCATCGTTGAACATTTAATGATTTTGATATTGTTCTTTCGGAATCGAATAATATGAAATTCGTAATTCCCAGTTCGACACATTTTTCGATTGCAAACTTTAACCTGTCAGGATTCTTTAATTTTGGAATGCAGAAAAATATGTTTTCAAAAAAATTTTTCTTTTCAATTTCATCAATCACTTCTGCCTGAAGCTTATTCTTTTTGATTGAAACAATTTTGCATTTGAAAATTGTGCCAAAACCATTAGTTACATGAATTGTATTCCCAACAGAGTTCCTCATTACCTGCACTGCGTGTTTAAACTCATTTCCCTCAATTATTATTTTATTTACAGAAAATTTTTCTTGTGAAGAATAGTATAATTCTATATTTGAAAGATGATTTGTTTTCAACATCGTTTAGAGAAAGAAATAAAATAAGTAGTTGTAAGATAAATAAAAATCCTCCTAAGTAAGTTCTTAAGAGGATCACAATTCAATATGAAATAACACTAAATTATCTCTAGAACATTCATTTTAATATCAAAGAATGTATTTGTACATATACAGTAATGGTTTTTCGATTATTCTAACATAACTATTCAGTTTATTTCCCCTCTTTGTTACCCTTACTACTAAGAGACATTTGATAGAATATAGCACACATTTTTCTTATTTGTTCGTTATTATCGAACTCACTGGCTCTTTTTATAGCAAATATCCCTCTTTCATCACCTATTTTAAAGAGTGCAAGTGCTGCAGTGATTCTTGCTTCAATAGATGGATCCTGTTTTAAAACCTTTAGAAGCGGTATTACGGCTTTTGTTGATTGTCTTTCCCCTAAATAATAAGTAGAGCTAATTTTCAATCCCAGATTATCAGATTCTACTCCTTTAAGATAATTGATATCAATGTCACCTTCCGATATTTTCGGTACAACTGTAATTGAATCCTGGGAATATATTAAACCGCTAGAAAGGATTACAATAACCACAATTAAATTTGTACATATTTTATTCATTACAGTCTCCTTTGATGATGGTTAAAATTTTAATGTGAACTTGCTATCCTGTGAAAAATATTACACTAAAATATGAATTAATTTCATATAACAAAATCTTATGAAATAATGGGATTATAATAATTTATACAGGAACCACAATTATTTTACTTTTTATCTTTATTTTTATTTTAATATTCTATTAATGACCAATTAGCTAAAATAAACCGAAAACTATATAAGGGAGATCGAAATGAAATACAGAAGAATTGGATACGATAAAGTAAAAGTATCTGCGATTGGACTGGGTTGTATGGGGATGTCTGAATTTTATGGTCAAACTGATGATAAAGAATCTATTAAAACGATTCATAGGGCTCGCGAACTGGGAATTAATTTTCTTGACACAGCAGATATGTATGGAGTGGGTAAAAATGAAGAATTAGTTGGGAAGGCAATAAAAGGTAATCGGGATCAATTTGTAATTGCAACAAAATTTGGAAATATAAGGGGTGAAGATGGTAGCAGGTTGGGCCTAAGTGGAAAACACGATTACGTTAAAATCGCTTGTGACGCTAGTCTTAAAAGATTAAATATTGACTATATCGATCTTTATTACCAGCATCGGGTAGACCAAAACACAGCAATTGAAGAAACTGTTGGTGCAATGGCAGAATTGGTAAAAGAAGGAAAAGTAAGGTATTTAGGATTATCGGAGGCTTCAGTAGAAACTATAAGGCGGGCAAACAAAGTTCATAAAATAGCTGCACTTCAGACTGAATACTCACTTTGGACCAGAGATCCTGAGAAAGAACTTCTTAAAATTTGTAAAGAATTAGGTATTACATTCGTAGCTTATTCTCCTATTGGTAGGGGATTTTTATCAGGAACTTTTAGAAAAGAGTACCATTTCCCTGATGATGATGTGAGAAAGTACTTCCCAAGATTTCAGGATGAAAACATAGTACACAATTACAAGATAGTTGAGCAACTTCAGGAAATAGCGAAAGAAAAAAGTTGTACAACAACACAATTAGCTCTTTCCTGGCTATTGAATAAAAGCGATAATATAATTCCTATTCCGGGTACCAAAAGAAGAAAATACCTTGAAGAAAACGCTACCTCAGTTGATATCGATTTATCTCCTTCAGAAATACAAAAACTTGAGGAAGCTGTACAACCCGATTTTGTTAAAGGATCTCGATACCCTGAATCAGGGATGAAAGTGGTGAACAAGTAATCAATAATTTATTTGGTGAGATATTTAGGTTAGAAAGAGGATGACAGATCGAAAATAAATTCTGAACGTCCTATCTCATTGAAAGCATATTCAAAACGTATAATTAAGTATGGGAGAAACAATAAAGATAAACCAGCCCCATAGCCTGTGTTAAATT
>JARRKF010000221.1:0-936 GCA_037388405.1 Ignavibacteriaceae bacterium
TTATTATTACAATTGATAATAAAGATGCTTATGTTGATTACAACATAGAAGATAAAAGAATGAATCTGTATCACACTTACACAGATCCCGAATTGCGAGGGAAAGGATTGGCGGCTAAGGTTGTTATAGCCGCCTTACAGTATGCAAGGAAAAATAATCTTAAAGTTGAACCTGGTTGTACTTACGTTCAGTCCTTCATATCCAGACATAAAGAATATGAAGAACTGGTCGCAGATTAATTAGCTATTTTAACTTAGCAGTAAGCACAATCATTGGCCCGGTAAGCGCACGAGATACCGGACAACCGGTTTTTGTTTGCTCTGCGTACTTTTGAAATTTATTGTTATCAATACCTTCAACTTCGCCAACTGTATCCAATTCAATCTTAGTAATAGTAAATCCAGCATCTGTTTTTTCAAGATGAACCTTGACATCGGTAGTAATTGAATTAACTTTAAAGCCATCCTTTGACAAAGAATTTGCTAACGCCATTGAATAACATCCTGCGTGAGCTGCACCAACAAGCTCTTCAGGATTTGTTGTTGATCCGGTTTCGAACCTTGAACTAAAGTCATAAGAAGTATTATTTAATACTTTTGTTTCTGTATTAAGTGTTCCTTTTCCACTTTTAAGATCGCCTTTCCATTGTGCATTTGCTTTTCTAATTGGCATTTTATATCTCCGTTTTTATTAATTGATTAATCATTTTTTGTGAAACTTGTTTCCATTAAAGGCTTCCATTCACCTTCTGGATTAAGAAAATAAGTATTAAAGCCGAATTGATCAACATCCTCCTCAGTTGGGATGTAAAGTTCTATTTTGTACTGATAACTTTTTTCTCCGGTGGAAGGATTAGCTGAAATACTGTCCACACCAGCAAAAACAACCGATTCAATTTCCAGATCTAAATCTCCATAAAGAAATATTGCATCAGTA
>JARRKF010000221.1:941-4571 GCA_037388405.1 Ignavibacteriaceae bacterium
GTGCCAAACTCATCGATTGAAAAAAGCGAAAATCTTTTTACATCCATATCGTACCCCACAATGTGCTCGCTTGTGAACGCTTTTTCATAAATTGAGTAATCCATATTTATCTGCAAAAACCTACCACCGAGAATTATATTTGCATCAGCAGTTCCGTCCCCTTCTTCTGGATCACTGTTCGGGTCAATCCATAACCGGTAATGTAAATTCCATTTGCCGTTCAGCTTGCTTAGCATTTTGTGCGGCGGACTTATTTTAGCCAACTCAAGATTGTAATTTTTTATAATCACATTCTCTTCCTGAGCATACAAGTTCCCACCGGCTAGAATTAAAATGGCTGAAAAAACCACTAAACAATAAAAGAATTTAGTAATCATAGCTGTTCAAAATAAAATTAATAAACTTTTTTTGAGGTAATTTAAGATACCAAAATATTTGATAAAGCTTTAAATATTTAATATCCCACAACTAACATTTTTATTTATCTGGCTCGATAAACAGCATATAATTCTATAATTTTATGCTTATTATTCTTTAAATATTTGTTCGTTCCTAAAGGATTAAGGAAAATGAAAAATAAAATAACTCACGTGATAAAAAGAAGTGGTGCCATTGTTCCTTTCAAACAGGAGAGAGTTGCAAATGCTATTTATCGTGCTGCTGTTGCTGTTGGCGGCAGAGATAAGGAAAAAGCTGAAGAACTGGCTGAACAGGTTGTGAAGATTTTAAATGAAAAGTTCGATGAAAAAGCTTATCCGCATATTGAAGATATACAGGACGTTGTTGAAAAGGTTTTAATTGAAAATGGTCACGCAAAGGTCGCCAAAGAATTTATAATTTACAGGGAAGAGGCGGCTAAACGAAGAGATGAAGAAGGAAGAATAAACTCAAAGCTGAATGAGAATATTCCCTGGTCCAAAGTCTGGAAAAACCTTGACTGGTCAGTTGAACATAAACTGAACACTGTGGATTTGCTTAACGAAAGAGTAGCAAAGGGAGAATTTGCACAAATTGTTCACGAATCAGAAGCGCTTTATGAAGATGACGTTGAACTTGCTGCAAAATTAATTATTGAACGACTTAAAGATTTACGAATGGTGATGATAAGCGGTCCTTCCTCATCCGGTAAAACAAGCACAACTATAAAACTTGAACAGAAGCTGATAAAAAAAGGATACAAATTCAAAGCCTTAATTGTCGATCATTATTTCTTTGATCTGGAGTTCCATCCAAAAGATGAATTTGGTGATTATGATTTTGAAACTCCTCAAGCACTTGATCTTCCTTTGATAAACGAACATCTTGTAAAGTTGAGCAATGGAGAAAAAGTATTAATTCCATCTTATGATTTTAAAACAGGAACGCGTACTCTTGATGTTACACCAATGAAACTTGAAAAGGATGAAATCCTTTTGATTGACAGTTTACATGGACTTTATCCTGATTTCAGCAAGGATATTTCCGCAGAAGTAAAGTTTAAATTATATCTCGAACCGTTGCTTCAGATGAAGGGTTTTGATAATAAATATGTTCGCTGGACTGACATACGATTAATTAGAAGAATGCTGCGTGATTCTGCTCATCGTGCTTATAATCCAACACAAACTCTCGAGCACTGGCATTATGTTCGTTCAAGTGAAATGAGAAATATTATTCCTTACAGCAACACTGCAGATTTTATTATCAGTAGTGCAATGCCGTACGAGCTTTCACTTTATGCACATAAGTTGACTGAAAACTTTGCTGAATGGGAAAAGAAATACAGAAATGATCCTCTTAAAACAGATGCTTATGAGAGAGCTTCGCGTATTTACCATCTTCTCTCACACGTTTTACCGGTAGCAGATGATTCTCCGGTTCCTCACGATTCGGTTCTAAGAGAATTCATCGGCGGAAGCAGTATAGTACATTAAACAATTTATTTTAACAAAATCATTTTCTTTGTTTCAGAAAAAACTTGTCCTGAGCTTGTCGAAGGATTTCCTGCTCTCAAGGTGTAGAAATAAATTCCGCTTGGTAGATTCGTTCCAGAAAATTCCACTTCATATTCTCCGGCTGGTTTTTCTTCATTTACCAATATTGTAATTTCTTTTCCGAGTATATCATAAACTTTTAAAGAAACCATTGTATTGTCATTCCGGGCTTGACCAGGAATCTTAAATTTTATTTTAGTTGACGGATTAAACGGATTAGGGAAATTATTATATAAATAATATGAATTTAATATAACCTGTTCCTCTTCAACGGAAACCGGTTCCAGCCATGTTGCAAGATGTCTGTAATAATTTTTCCAATCTGATCCATCCCACAATTGAGTTAATTTTTCTGCCCAGTTATCATTATTGTCATAATAGTAAGTTCTCAGCACATAATTTTGCCAACCAGTTCCCTGAGTCCATGTTTCTTTAAACATTGTTGCAATTTTATTCTGAGGCGTATAAGTGTAAGTTTCTCTCCAGACATTTGCCCAATTGGCAGAATCAGTTTGCCAATCCTGATAAAGTGTTGATATCAAAATATTGTTTGAGTCATATTCATATGAATAACGGTAATCATTAATCCAGGTGCTGTCAGTTGAATTCCATTCTTGCCTGATATTTTCATTTTTATTTCCATTGTTATCATAAAAATATAAATCGTTGATTTCGTTAGTCCAATAAGAACCGGAATAACTGTGGAGCCCTGTTTTCATAATCAGTACATTCGTTGAGTCATAGTAATAATCATCTTTCCAATATGCATAGTAAGTCCAGGGAAAGATTGTGGAGAGTATACGAAGTAACATTTGTTAGATGATTATTTGTATTCCAAGAATACACATCATACGCTTCGAGGACCCAAGTATTAGAAGAATACCAATAAAAACTAATCTTCGCAAGGTTTTGATTTGGACCTGAATAACTGTAATCATTTCTAGAAAATTCACTCCAATATGTGGTAGCCCATTCCCCATTATATCTCTGAATTAATTTACTGTTTGAATTATAAAGATATCTCCATCTTCCATCATTACCCCATACGTTTCCATTCCTCCACTTATGTGCAATAATTGTGTCAACAAGGTCCATTTCATTATAAGAGTAATCATATAGTGAATCATTTACCCACCCTGATGAACTTTCATTCCAAATTTCTCTTTTCAAAGTTTCGA
Source organism: Ignavibacteriaceae bacterium (assembly GCA_037388405.1). Taxonomy (GTDB): domain Bacteria; phylum Bacteroidota; class Ignavibacteria; order Ignavibacteriales; family Ignavibacteriaceae; genus IGN2. The sequence continues at coordinate 4,093 of JARRKF010000221.1, forward strand.
GCAAATAATTTCCATAAGCTTGTGAAAAATATTTATCCAATTTATCATCTAAATAAAAAAGGTTTTCAGTTTCTGGAATTTCAGAAGAATGTTGAAGTGTCTTTCCCTGATTCAAGAATAGATCATCTGATGGAATCTGGATTTTCTGAGCTTTAAGCTCAGCAATAAACTGCAGGAGAAAAAACAGAACGAATAAAAAATTTACCCGGTTCATACTTGCCCCTTAATTAAAAAATTAACTCGCCTTAAACTTAACAGAATTTCTAAAAAAATCAATTGCCCGCTCCAAATTTCACTTAACTTAATCATAGGAAGTCCGTCTAAATTCCAAAAGATCAAATTATTTTGCTAAAATTGAAGGAGTGATTGAAATATTTTCTAATAAAATTTAAAGTTAAAAATGAGCAAAATATTCACACCAATTAGAATCAGAGATAGAGAGTTAAAGAACCGAATAGCTGTTTCACCAATGTGTCAGT
>JARRKF010000222.1:0-4402 GCA_037388405.1 Ignavibacteriaceae bacterium
GCCAGTCAATACCTATTAACTGATTGAATTTTACTCTTGCTAGGTTTAAAGTGTTTTCTGCATCGGCTAATTTTAGGTTTGCATTTGAGTACTGTACTTCCAATTTCAAAACATCATTGCGTGTAGCTAAACCGTTTTCCATAAAGTTTCTTGTATTGTCAAGATTTTCTCTCAAAACATTTATCTGATCTTTAATAATATGTTTAATTTGTTCTGCCTTGTAGTAGCTCCAGAATGTAGTATGAACTCTTAAGGCCAGGTTGTTTGCCTGTTCCTTATCGTTGTATTCAGCAGCAGTGTAATTATACTCAGCAGCTTTTTTTGTTGATAGAAGTCTGAATCCGGTAAAAAGAGGTTGTGTTAATGAAAGTCTCAGATTATAGTTATTCAAAACCGGATCTGAAATTTTAATGGGTGTTGGAAACAGAGGAACACTTACTTCAAATGGAGGAACATCACTTAACCGGCTATAGCTTGCATCGAATGATAAGCTTGGTAAAAACTGTGAGTTGATTTCAGAAACTTTTGCTTCTGAATAATTCACCTTTGAAGAACTTATTTTTAATTCTTTGCTATTCGCTAATCCAAGCTGTAAACTTTCTTCAAGTGAGATTTTCTCTACATACTGAGAAAATGAAATTCCATTGACGAATATTATTATCAATAAAAGAATTTTGAAGTTGATTATACTTAACTTTTTCATTGTAATACATAACTAGCTTTCTTAACAAGATGAATAAATACATTTTCGAGCGATGGTGTGATAGTACGATAATTAATTAGTGTCAGATTATTTTTTTGAAGCATTGCTTTGATATCATCAATTGTTGATTTATCATCATCGGTTACTAAGTTTATTCGGTCACCAAATATCTGAGCATCGGTTCCAAATTTTTCTTTCAATAATGAATATGTTTTTTTAATGTTATCAGTAATTATTTCAATTACCTGTTTATTGATTGAAGATTTGATATTCTGTGGAGTATCGACTGCAATAATTTTTCCTTTATTCATCAATGCGACTCGATTGCATCTTTCGGCCTCATCATCGAGAAAAATGATTTTTGGTTTATGAATTAAGCTGCAAGCAAGTGCAAGTTTCTGCTTCATTCCTCCGGACAGATTTTCTGCAAGACGATCACGGAAAGGGGTTAGTCGTGTGAAAGCAAGGAGTTCATCTCTTCGACTTTGGAAATCTTTAACATTGTGAATATCTGCAAAGAACTCAATATTCTCATCAACAGAAAGATCACCGTAAAGACTAAATTTTTGAGAAAGATATCCAATCTGGTTTTGAATTTCCTTTTTCTTCTTCTTTAAATCTGAATCTAAAACTTCAACCGAACCCGAGTCGGGTTTCAGCAATCCACAAAGGATTCTAATTGTTGTTGTCTTACCTGCACCATCGGGACCGACAAGGCCAAACATTTCACCTTGTTCAACTGAAAGGGAAATATTGTTTACTGCCTGAATATCTCCATAGCTTTTTTTAAGGTTTTCTATTTTGATTACTTCGTTCATTATAAAATTTCAAATCAAAGAATTATTGATGCATCAGCGGGCATTCCATCCTTCAATTCGAATTCAGGATTATCAATTTTAATTTTCACTGCGAAGACTAGCTTGGTTCTTTCTTCCTGTGTCTGAATATTTTTTGGAGTGAATTCTGCTTGAGGTGAAATGTAAATCACTCTACCATTAAAAGTTTTATCTGGATATGTATCTACACTAATCTCAGCTTTTTGCCCAAGCTGCACCATCCCGAGTTCAGTTTCAGGAACGTAAATAACCAAATCAACTGAGCTTAAATCTGCAACCTGGAATAGGGAAGACATCATTCCGGCTGTCTCTCCTATCTCAACAAATTTTTTAGTTATGAATCCTGAAGAAGGTGATGTAACATAGCAATCATTCAAATTCTTTTTAATCAAATTAACATTTGCCATTGCCCGATTAAGATTTGCTTCTGCTTGTTTAAGTTCCTCAGGACGAGCAAGGTTTTTAACTTTTTCGAAATTTTCATTCGCAGATTTTAATCTTGCCTGTGTTATTTCATAATTAGCCATTGCATCATCATATTGTTTTTTTGTAATGGATTTTGCCTGATACAAATTTTCCATTCTTTCTTTGTCGGTTTCTGCAAGATTAAAAGTCACCTGTGCCTGCTTCAGATTTTCCTCAGCTTGCTTTACATCTTCTTTTCGTGCGCCTTCCTTGAGAAGATTGAATTGAGCCTGAGTTACTTCTTTTGCAGCTAAAGCTTCTTCCAGCTTTAATTTATAAGTCTCCGGATCTATGATGATTACAGTATCATTTTTATTTACTTTGTTACCTTCATCCTTTAGAATTTGAAGAACTTTTCCTGAAACCTGAGAACTCACAATAATGTTTGTTGCTTCAATATTTCCCGAAGCTTTTATACGATCAGTGTTGTTTCCGTTACAACTGATTAAGATAAGGGTCAAAATTGAAATGATGATTAATGTTATTTTTTTCATAGCTACATCTTATTTATTGTTTTGTTAAAAACTTTTTTACCTTTTTCCGTAACAATTCCGCCAATAACCACTTTGAAAGTATATAGAGCAGCTTCACTGATGGAGAAATTATTATTTAATATAAATTCGGGGTTCACAGTAGATCTTACTGCCGATACCAATGTGTTCATTATTATCGGAGTTGGATAATCAATGAAAAGACCTTCTTCTTTTCCCTGATCGATAACTTTAGTGATATTTGCAAACATCATCTTTGTTCGGAAGCTATCAATTTCATTCCATAAAGAAGGGAAGTAGGTTTTGATTTCATCCATTCTTTTGGAAGGAACTTTTTGAGAGACTTTGGCAAGAATGTTATTCAACTCAGCAAGTTTCTCAATAGCATTTTTGTTTGAGTTCAAGGCAGGAAGTATTTTGTTTTTTAATCCTTCCATGAAATGCTTTGCAATTGCCTTTACAAGATCTTCCTTTGATGGAAAAAATTTATAGATGGTTTTTTTACTCATCTTAAGTTCAGACGCAACTTCGTCCATCGTAGTTTTGTAAAAACCATCTCTGAAAAATTTTTCTTCGGTCAATTCAACTATTTTATCTTGCTCTTCCATTTTTCCTCTGGAAACTATTTTCGTTTTTCTGGTTTCCAATATAATTGATGGAAACTATTTTGTCAAGTTTTAGTTTCCGGAAGTGCTTAAAATCACCGGAAATGGAGTCTTGCTAATGAAATTTCTAATTATTAAAATTCAGCTCAAAATAAGGAGAATATATGAAAGCGATCTACATTTTAAGCTTTTTAATCTTTCTATTATCAGTTATTTCTTACTCTCAAGTTAAAACTGATCAAGATATTGATATGGCATACCAGAATGCTAAGAAAGGAATTTACTGGGCTTTATCTAACATTCCCGGAAAGAAAGCAACAATGGATAATGATTTGGTTTCAGAAGATAAATTGACTGCTTCCGTAAAACTTAGTAAGGAAGTAAACGGAGTGAAAGTGAGTTCAATTGGATATTATCAGACTAATCAGGTTGAAATTACAATTTATAAATCTTACGAGAGTTTGAAAGCCGAAGGCTATAATGTTCCTAGCAGAGGTTGGGGAGAGGATTAGAGTTTTTAAGTACTATTAAACTTTGCTTCCAATTCTTGGGCGTAGGACGAAGCAAGTACCTCAACTTCTTCTTCTTTGCCAAGAAGATCCTGAAGAGTAAATTTACTCAATACACTATCTAGTACATTTTGAATAGTTTTCCAGACGGATCTGATACTACAGTCAATTGAGTTTGTACAGATATTTTCCATACCTGAATGAAGATCGCAGAAATTGGATTCGTATAATTTTCCACCCAAAGCAGTTAAGACATCACTTATTAATATTTTGTCCGGCGGTTTGTTCAGTTTGTAGCCACCTGTTTGTCCTCTTGCACTCTCAATGAAACCCGCAAGTCGCAATGCTCTTAATATCTTTGCGGTGTTTGCCGAGGAGAGACCTTCGACTTCACTTATCTCCGGTATAGTAAGACCATTAGGGGAATCGCTTTTTGCAATTCTCAGCAATAATCTTAAACCGTATTCTTCTTGTGTACTAAATTTCATAATTCTTCATCAAATCCCTGAATTTGTTTCAGGGTCTCCAGTTATTTTTTAGATGCTGTCCGAAGGACTCCTTTGGAGAAATAAATTCAGCATTAAGAAATCATCCTTGATACAACGGAATCTTTGATCCGCACTGCTTAGCGTACATTACTTTTGCAAAATGTTCTGCCGGAATTGATGGCCCTTGTTTCGAACAATGCTGATTAAAAATCTCTCTCCAGTAGTCTGAAATCTGCTGCGGCATATTTCCTTCAATTTCATGTCTGTGCATAAAGTGAACAAGCTCACCATTCTTAAATAAAGCA
>JARRKF010000223.1:0-4574 GCA_037388405.1 Ignavibacteriaceae bacterium
CTTTTACTCCTTTACTACTTTAATGAAAAATTATTTTTTTATACATTTAATTTTTTCGATATTGACTTAACCAAAAGCATATGAAATATCTGCAATTGGTTTTTCCTCTCCAAAGCCCGCTGCGCTAAATCATGAAGCATTTATACCTCCGTTAGTGATCGCTTCAACAAACGCCTTTGCACGGGCTTCAGAAAGTTTTAAGTTGGATTCATTATTCCTATCTGAATCCGTATGCCCCTTCATATTTATTTTAGTATCAAGAATTTGTTTCATCATTGAAATAGTTTGAAAATACATTTAGTGTATTTCTTCATAAGATTTATACAAATTTTATTTTAATATTTTTTTCTCTAATGCTTATTCTTTCCGTTACTTTTTCTATTCCTACCGTAATAGATTTCTATATATCTGGAATTGAGTCTTTATTAATTTAGTTTTATCAATTCAACTCTTCGGTTCTGTGCTCTACCTTCTTCAGAATCATTAGATGCTATTGGTTTTGATTCTCCAAATCCTTTTGTTACCAATCTTTTATTATTAATCCCGAATAGCTGTAAATAATTGGAAACTGACTGCGCTCTGTTTTTGGAAAGATTTAAATTATAATCGTCTTTCCCCTGATCATCAGTATGTCCCTGTATTTCCAATTTTAAATTTGGATAGCTGAGCATCAATGTTACAATATGATGTAGCTGTTCTTCAGATTCTTGTTTCAGGGTTGCTTTATCCAGATCGAACAAAATTCCGTGTAATATTACTTTTCCATCTGCATCAAGTGCCTTTTTTAATTCATCTGCTCCAAATGTCAGAGATTTTTTAAATCCTTCTTCGTCTATAATATTTAAATAAATTTGTCCTAGATTAGCCGCAGTATTAACTCTGCACCAAGTTTTACCACCATCCTTCTTTGGAATACGCAGATAGAGATACTGTTGATCCTCAAATAAAATTTCACCTCCCTTTTCAAGTGCAGCTTTTCTGTAGTTTTCAAAAAATTCAACTCTTGAAATATCTTTTACTCTGTCGCCATTTGGTTTGTATACTTCATAAAGAAGCTTCCAATACTGCCCCTTAACTTTAAATTTTTCCTTTTTCTTTGTTGCATTATCCATTACTACAAATTCAAATTCATTGAACTTGTCATACTTTGACATATTTTCAGCCAAAACCGAATTTGGAAACGGTTTAATTATAGGATGCTCAGGAATTTGCTGCGCAAATTGATGTGTTGTGCAAAAGATAATCACAATAGTTATTATCAATGAATATGAATTAGATTTATAAGACATGACATCTCCTTTGTATTATTTGAGGTATAACATTTTTATTGTCTTTGAATATTTCTCCGTTTGAAGACGACAGAGATAAACTCCGGATGATGGTTGATGGTTAATCGTTGATGGATTGAAGTACACTTCATAGATACCAGCTAGTTTTTCTTCATTAACCAATGTTGCTACTTCATTTCCAAGTATATCATAAACTTTCAGAGTAACGAATTGCCTGCTGATTGTAACGTATTGAATTTTGGTTGATGGATTGAACGGATTAGGGTAGTTTTGTTCAAGCTTATAATTAAGTGGCCAATCTTCTTCACTTTCCACAGCAGAAACATAACCAATAGGACCTCCTGGTTCGACGATGTAACCGTTAACTGTAATATCATCATCACCTCTTTCACCATCAACAAAGTAAATAACAATTTCATTTGGTTGTATGATCGATACACCGGTTTGGTTGTCATACATAAATTCATACCAGTGATCCATCGGTAAGTTGGGCGTTTGACCATATTTATAATAATCTTCTATTACTACCCCTTGGGGGAAGAACATATTAACTGAACAGCTTGAACCTCCTTGCAAATCAATAATAAAACTGAAAAATCCTACTGGGAATTCTACATTTGGAGCATTTTCTGGAGATGGATTATCAATTGCTTTTACATCAATAAGCGAATAACCGCCAGGCTGTGAAATAGTTAGATAAAATTCGTGGTTGAAATTCCATAATGAAGTAACAGATGATTGCTGCCAATCAGGTGTTCCATCTGTATTGCCATCATAAGTGGGATCATTACCATTCGGTCCTTTTTCTTCAATATCTGAAATTCCATCAGCATCATTGTCTACAATCATTTCAATAGCACCAATGTCAGCTACTGCATTTCCGTTTTCATCACCATCCTGTGGTCTGTAAATTCCTCTTTGATCAAAGGATAAACATGTTGCATTGTTTCCATTATCCATTGCCGGACTGCCATTTAACAATTGATGAAATACAATTGTTGGTGAATAGTTTTGAAGTGACCCTAGTAACGGATCCTGACCATAAATATTTCCTGTCGCATCTCCTGAAATAGTTGCGCCAGTTTGATCCTGAATTAAATTATATCCATTTGAGTATATTCTTCCATAAAGATCATTACCACCTGTATTGGATAAATTGACGGCAACAATGCTGTTTGCCAATACTATAATTGTATCTTCCTGTGATGGAGAATGCTCATAAATACCACCACACGCATCTGCAGAATTATCTGTAACTGTACAACCGTTAAGATTAACAAAACCATAAACATCTATTGCCCCTCCCCTGTTTGGATGTGAGTTCCCTGAAATTGTACAATTCTCAAGAACTAATATTCCTGAAACATAAATTCCTCCTCCTCCCCAATTTGAACTAGATGAGCCAACGGAATTATTAATGATGGATGAGTTCTTAATTACGGTAAAAGTAGATGCAGCAAGTGACATTCCGGCACCTGCAAGATTACAGGTGTTATTCTCTATTAAAGAATTCTCAATGTAAATCTGCGAAGTTATTGCATATATACCGCCACCTCCGGTATTAGCATAAGAATTCACATTATCTTTAATGATACAGTTTTTAATTTTTAGTTCTGCATCTCTTGCAAAAATTCCTGCACCGGCTCCGCTGGAATTATAACCCCCCGATATAGTAAGTCCACTAAAACTATAACTCTCACCTTGTGTATCAAGAAAAATTACTCTGCCACTTCCTCCGGAAGTAATGGTTAAAAGGTCAGGCCCTGGTCCAATGATGGATAAAGTTTCATTTGGAGTCAAAGTTGCATTATTATTTATTGTTCCCCTTACATTTGCCGCGAAGATAATCGTATCAGCTCCAGATGTACTGTTTGCATCTGAAACTGCCTGCATTAGTGAACCAGCACCCGAAGAATTAGTGTTTGTAACTGTAAAAATTTCTGCTTTTAAAACAGAAATCGACATAAAAAAGAACATCGTAAAGCAGAAAAAGATTTTTGTATAATTATTCATGGTTTTCTCCTATTTTTTTATTAGTAGCTCAAACATTTTTGTGCTATAAATTTTATTATTGCCTATCATCATTTATTAATTATTATCGATAAAAAAATCACGAAAAGAATCAGGTAAAGAATCTTGGAAAGATTATTCCTTAGATTTTCAATTATTATCCTAAGCATTCTATAAGTGCTTTCGAATTAAATCATCAAATTGAATATTATCAGCATCAATGCAACGGTTATGATTATTATCAAGGCATATACTCCGGCTGATAGCAACCTTTCTCTCTTCTGCATCTTTGAGAGCCCATCTCCTTCTCTAATCCTTTTTCTATGTTGCCTACAAGGGTCTTTGTCGGAAGATTAATTAGCTGGAAGACTTTTTGAAAAATCCGAAGGAAGGCAATTGAAATATTTTTTAAATGCGCGAGTAAATTGTGCGGGGCTTCCAAATCCAACTTCGTATGCAATTTGGGTAATGTTTAGTTTGTTTTCTAAAATTAACTGTGCTGCTCGTTTTAACTTAAACGCTCTGATAAATTCACCCGGACCTTGCCCTGAAACAGACTGAAGTTTTCTGTTTAGCTGGCTTCTGCTTACAAATAATTGTTCCGCCAGAGCCTCGCTGCTGAAATTTTCATCACCTAAATTCTTCTCAATTATATTTATAATTTTTTGAACGAATTCTTTATCAACAACATTACTCGATACAGATTCGGCTTTAATATTTATCTCTTTGCTAAATTTTTCTCGAAGCCGTTTTCTTTGTTCAACTAGATTTTTTATGCGAACAGCAAGCTCTTCATAGTTGAAAGGTTTGGTTAAATAATCGTCGGCGCCGGTTTCAAGTCCTTCAATCTTACTTTCTGCAGTTGCTTTTGCAGTTAATAGAATAAATGGAATATGACTAGTCTGCCAATCAGATTTTATTTTGTTGCAGAATTCATTTCCATCCATTCCGGGCATCATTAAATCGCTGATAATTAGATCAGGCACATTCTTTAATGCTATTTTAATTCCTTCTCCAGCATCTTCAGCAAGTAAAACTTTGTAATCTGGTTTTAATAAATCATAAACATAACTTCTTACATCAGGTGAATCTTCAACAAAGAGAATTGTGGGTTTTTCATCCTGCTCAAGATTAACTTCTGATTCATCTTGATTCTCTACTAATGCAGATATTTCTTCTTTCTTTTGATCAATAGATTTTTCTTTTGATTCTATTTCCTTTTTAACTTCAACATCTTCTACTTTTTCTTTAGGAATTACTAAAGTAAAAGTTGTT
>JARRKF010000224.1:0-3608 GCA_037388405.1 Ignavibacteriaceae bacterium
TCTCACGGAACTCACGTTGCTGGCATCGCAGGTGGTTACCAAATTGGTGGAATCGATTTAAATGGAATTGCTCCCGGTGCAAAAATGATGAGCTTAAAGCTTGGTAACAATCTCTATTCGGGTGGTGCAACAGTAACCGAAAGCATGAAAAAAGCTTATCTATATGCAGATAAAATTTCTAAAGAGGTAAAGGTACCGTGTGTACTTAATATGAGCTTTGGTATCGGATCGGAAATAGAGGACCAGGCTGATATGGAAAAGTTTTTAGAAAAATTAACAAAAGAAAATCCTTATTTATACATTAGCCTTGGTGCCGGAAATGAAGGCCCGGGAATTTCTTCAATTGGTTTACCTTCTGCATCTTATGCTGTTCTTGCTTCTGGCGCTGTTTTAGCAAAAGAGGTTGGAAGAGATTTATACGGTGCTACTCTTAACCGAGATGTAATTCTTTATTTTTCTTCCCGGGGCGGAGAAATTAGTAAACCAGATGTTTGTTCTCCCGGTGCCTGCACATCTACTGTTCCTAACTGGACGGGTTGGGACAGATTTTGGGGAACAAGTATGGCAGCACCTTATTCTGCCGGAGTTATGTCGCTTCTGTTAAGTGCAGCCGCAAAAGATTATCCGGGAGTTAAAATTCCTTCCCAGCTTTTATATAAAGCAATCCGCCAAAGTGCAACGAATATGGAAGGATATGATGTTCTTGATCAGGGGCACGGCTACATCAATGTTATGAATGCTTATAAACTGCTTAAAAAATATATTGATGATGGTGAAATAGAGAAATTTGAGACTTATTCAATATCATCATTAGCTCCTAATATGCCATTTGATAGAGCTTCCAATCTTTATTTGAGAGATGGCTCATTCATCAAGAGTGAAGAAACTTTCAGTTACGTTGTTAAAAGAAGAAATTTTCAGAAGACTGATAAATTTTATAGGGCATACAGCATAGAGTGCGATAGTGACTGGTTAATTCCAATTCAGAAAAAAACTTATATAAGAAATGATCAATCTACTTTCATAAATGTAAAGTTCGATACAAAAAAGTTCAAGCAGCCGGGACTTTACACTGGAAGAATTACCGGGTATCGGGATGATAAGACTCACTTTCCTGAATTTGATATGATTGCAACAGTAGTTATTCCCTACAAATTTACTGCAGACAATAATTATAAAATGACATTGTATGATAGAAAGGTCGAACAAGGATTAATCGATCATTACTTTATAGATCTTCCTGCTGGACAAACCACAATGAATATTAAGCTTTCTTCTGTAAAGAATAAGTATGCAAGAGTGCGGTTTCATTTGTTTGATCCTGATGGTGTTGGTCTTGATGTTTCACCGGTTCTTCACACTCTTGATGATGAAACTGAAGTTGAAGAAAATTATTATAATCTTGAACCGGGTGTTTATGAGGTTGATGTCGAAGGATATTTTCTTGCAAAAGATACTTCAAATTATAATCTTACAATTCAATTCTACGGCATTAACAGACTGGATGATAAAACTATTGATGAAACTAATAATAAAATTGATGTTGTTGATTTATATAATCAGGCAGAGAATTACAATATCACAGGTAAATTTGATGGTTATGAGATTAAGCATAAAGTCACAATCCAGGGTAGTACAAAATTCGATATGCCTTTCGTTTTAAGGAAGGGTGAGAAATCAAAAGTGTTCGAGCTTGAACTAAGTAAAGAAGATTATAATAAACTTACTGATCTTGCATTTATTATTTATGATTCGGAAGGTAATGATGTAAGCAACAATGCACTAAGCTTCAGAACAGGAAGCGTGAGCGTAACAAACACATCAAATGATGACAGCACTAATTATGTATTTGAAATTGTTCCTGGTTTTGCCGACGAATCAAGTTCTGCCGATATTAATCTTACAGAATTTACAACATTCAAAGCTAAGCATTCATTTAATGCTGTATGCGATAAAAAGACGAACTTGACTTTTTATCCTTCTATAACCAAGCAACTTGAAATTTATTTTGATAAACCGAATGAATTTTTTCCGGTAAACTCACAACCGGTTGGTACAATAACTTTTGAATCATCATCAAATAAAAAAATAGAGTGTGAACTTCCAATTAAATTCAAATTCTAAAAGGAAACATTATGAGCGAACAAACATCAGGAGCTATTAAAGGGTTACCGGAAAACGCTTACAAAGAGCTGAAACCCGGTGAAGAGTACAAACCCTTAATGCCTGCAAGCACAACTCCGCAGGAAATTACCCCATACTCTGTGATCATGGGTTTACTTATGGCTGTCCTTTTTTCCGCAGCTGCTGCTTATCTCGGTTTGAAGATAGGACAAGTATTTGAAGCTGCTATTCCTATTGCCATAATCGCTGTCGGTGTATCAACACTTTTAAAAATAAAAAGTCCGCTTGGTCAAAATGTGATTATCCAATCTATCGGACAAAATTCAGGATTGATTGTTGCTGGAGCCATCTTCACAATTCCGGCTTTATACATTCTCAATCTCAATGCTGAGTTTTTTCAAATCTTTTTAGCCTCTGCTTTTGGTGGTGTGATTGGTATCCTTTTTCTCATACCATTCAGAAAATATTTCGTTGCTGAAATGCATGGCAAATTCCCATTTCCTGAAGCAACAGCAACAACTGAAATTTTAGTTGCGGGTGAAAAAGGCGGAAGACAAGCATTGGTTCTTGTAATAAGTGGATTGATTGGCGGTGCTTACGATTTCATTATTGCAACTTTTGGATGGTGGAGTGAAGTTTTTACAACAAGGGTTGTTGGCTTTGGTGAAATGCTTGCAGAAAAGTTCAAACTTGTATTCCGGTTAAACCTTGGTGCTGCTGTAATGGGTCTGGGATATATAGTAGGTTTAAAGTATGCAGCAATTATAGCTGCGGGTTCCTTTGTCTCCTGGTATTTGTTAATACCTGTTATTTCATATGTTGGCGGAGGTCTCACTGAAACATTTGGAACGGGAGCGACAAAATTAATTTCTGCAATGAGCGCCGAAGAAATATTCTCCCAGTATGTAAGACACGTTGGTATTGGTGGGATTGCAATGGCAGGAATTATCGGAATTATTCGATCTTCTAAAATTATTAAAGATGCTATCACTTTAGGATTTAAAGAAATATTTGAAAAGAAACACGAAAATAATGCTCAAGTAAGAACTCAGCGCGATCTTCCGATGAAAATAATAGTAGTAGGAATAGTTTTTACAGCAATTATTTTACTTGTGTTCTTTTATATGGGCGTTGTTTATGATATTGGTTGGGCATTAGCTGGTTTACTAATTGTTTTGATCATTTCATTCCTCTTTACAACTGTAGCTGCAAACGCAATTGCAATTGTCGGAACAAATCCAGTGAGCGGAATGACCTTGATGACATTGATTTTATCATCAATCATTTTAACCTCGGTTGGCCTAAAAGGAACTTCGGGAATGATTGCTGCATTGATAATTGGTGGTGTTGTTTGCACAGCATTATCAATGGCGGGTGGTTTTATAACTGACCTGAAAATTGGTTACTGGCTGGGTTCATCACCAATTAAACAGGAACGCTGGAAATTTCTTGGTGTGTTGGTCTCAGCATTAACAGTAGGATTT
>JARRKF010000225.1:0-3588 GCA_037388405.1 Ignavibacteriaceae bacterium
CGCATAACGACCTCCCAGAAGATTAAATTTAAAACAAATCCACCAAACGCAGGAAGATATTGTGGTAAGAATATTCTAGAAAGTACTACAGTCCACTCCACAATCACTCTCCTAAGAATTGTAGAGGATTATTTGCAAAACAATTTGCATATATCATTCGTGACAATCCAGCAACTGTTTTTAATGGGCAAGTAAAAAAATTAAAAATCCCCGTTAGCTTTAATAAATCGGATCTAGCAAAATCATTTCAATTATTCATTACAGCATCTCTTGCTATTCTCCCTAGTTCGACTAATTCCCAGTACGGAGCTCGATAGCCCTTTTCAGTCTCAAAATCCTTAGCAAGTTCTACCAATTTATTTTTAATTAACTCGTGGTCTTCAGAATATTTTTTATTCTTTAACGCGGCTTCTGGACTCATTCCTTCGGGAATAGGACCGACTTCATCAAATATATTTAGAACTAGACTATACAATTTTGCTAACCTCCCAATTGGCAGCGCATACCAATCATAAGATAACACCTTGCCACTATCTGCTTTCTCAAGCATAACATCTGTCACAGCATTGTCCAAATGATCTTTATAGAGTGTTTCTGAATCTCTCCATTCAGCAACAACCGAGAGTTGGGGGTCGTACTCAAGATCAGAAGGTTCTTCGGTCTGAAAGTATTTAACTCCAAATGCGGATAGCCAATTTCTGGTCCCATATGATGAAATATTAGAAATTACTGCCCAAAGATTTATCCCTAACTTTTTATATGCAGATGATGCCACCTCAGAACAAAATTGTTTCTCAGGATCGCTTGTATTCATTTCAAAATCGTAGGGGATATGATTGACTTTTACATTTTCTAATGCATATGTAGCAGCTTTATGAGGAATCATTGGATCATACATTATTAAGTCTTGCCTGATTCTTAAAATCATTATTCGAAGTTTTTTGTCTTTTAGATATTCATCTATTGACGAGATTACAACTCCTCTTTCAATATGTGATTCAATTATGGATATAGTCTTATTGTTTTCTGCTATATGAACAAGAGCTATATGTGAAAAATTTCCAGGATAATCAGAACCTCGTGCAATCAAGGCTGATGTAGGTGCACCACCTCGTGAAACCAAAATATCTCCACTATGAACTACAACTCCGAGTATTTTTGAAGATGGAGTCTGCGATGTTTCATCAACACCATTTATCAAGGTATTTATTTTATCTGGCGGCAACTGAAGCATTATTTCCTCAACAGCTGTTCGGTTTCCATAAAGCAATCTATAAATTGTATTTTTTGCTTCAATGGAATTCATATCCCATTTTCTTGATTGTTCTTTAATAACCTCTCTTAATCTTGAATAAAAATTTATATACTCTTTAAACCTATCAATGCAGGTTGGAATTAAGGGGGCTGTTTCGAATAATTGTTTTTCAAGAGTAGAATACTTTTCGTTTGTTGGTTGGAGTGATTTTTGAGAAATTTCATTTAGAATTATTTTGGAACTATTCAAAAATGAATCAATACTCGTTTGTATTTTATCACAGCCTAATATTTTTGCTTCTTTAAACTTAAACTCTAGGTGTTTCCACAGACTATCTTGATTCCATATAAATGGTTTAGTACTACCTTTCTGAATTGGTTGGGAATTCTCTAAGGGAATTAAAAGAATTAAATAAGTGATAAACAATAATCCCGCAAACACTAGCTTCTTGGGATATTTTCTATATAAGTTTTTCATAATATCTAAAAATTTGATTTTATTGCCATTAATATTATAAGGATAAATAACAATTAATATGGTGAGCCACTACTATGTTAGGAATAATTGTTTTTTACAATGAAGATTCGATTTGTAATTAGCAATTAAAAACCCCCACCAACCTGCCTAACGTCAGGCAGGCTTTCATAAATAGCTGGTTAGATAAAAAATTTTTCAATTACTTCATCAACAAAAACTTCTTTGCTTCAACAAAATTCCAATCCAGTTCTATTTAATGTTTATTTAATAGTTTTCATAAAATACTCAGCTAAATACTTTTCTTTCTGTTAGGAATTTCTCCAATAATTGAAGCAGTTAAATATGATATTATGTTCATGGGAATCTTTAATAGGAATATTAATAATTTTATTACGCTGATTTTCTCGTTACTGTCTTTAATTTGGGTTAAAAACTTCTTCTTAATTGTAAGGTTCTTTTCCATTTTATGTTTTTACCAAATTAACTTTTTTAATACCTTCACTATGCTTCCTACTATACCAACTATTAAGCAAGCTGGACAAATAAAGAGCGCAATTAAGAAAAACATCGCTCCAACTATTCCGAGAATTGTTCCTTCGCTGCCTATAGCCTCAAAAACATTATGCAGTAATACGCTAACTGCAAAACCTGCCATAGAAATAACACCGAGAAATAGATTTGACCCAACCTTTTTCCAATTATGTGTAAATGCAACAACTAATACTATGCTGCCCAAAAAGAATTGCGCCTGCCCCATCGAAGACTTTGGGATCAAAAAGTTTAAAGAAATGAAATGTAAAGAAACAAAATCTGTTTGAGGAGCGAAGCTACGAGTTATTTTGTTTTAGTGAAGTGAAATGAAATTTTAGCAATTATTTTTCAGCAAATGTTCTTCTGTAACTTATCTAGAAGAAACTAAAAGTTGGTTAATTGGAGTCTTGACTTTTTGTTTCTTTGTGCATTAACCCCGAGCATGTCGAAGAGTCAAGTCAAAAGAATAACCATAAAAATCTTTTCAGGCACTCCCAAACTCTCTCCAGCTTCTCTCTCTATTAATTCTATCAAATAAGTAATCCATTATTCTATCATACTTCCTGTAAATTCTCATCGCTTCATCTATGTTGTCATCACCCTGCTTAATTAGCTTTCTTGCTTCATCTTTTTTACCAGCTGCATTTCGCATTAAAATTAAGTAGGTGGTAAGATACTTATTCGCCCAGTCTTCCTTGGTTTCCGTATATATTTTATTTGTTTGTCTAATCATAAGAATTCGGGAAAATGATAAAATCAAAAATAAAGACTATTTACTAACCAAAAATAAAAAACCCCGCTAGTTATTACCCTAATATAACCAGCAGGGTTCCTTGCATAATTTTATGTTTTATCTATCTAATCAAAAAATTCCTGAAGCTCTTTTATTTCTTTCCTTCGCGTAATAACCAGTTGTACTGTCGTGCTTATAATCCCCATCAACACCAAACCAGCAAGGATTATTATCGTTTCCATAAGTCCCCTACAATTTTTCAAGATTTTATGTCATTTCAACTAAAGTACCGTTTTTACTCATTCTTTATCTTTATTCTTAATTAACCACAAATGGCGTTTCGGTAATTTTTATTGTGAAAGGTAATTTTGAAAGTAAAATCTGATATTCCTCTTCAGTCCATATTTGTTCCAATGACATATTTGTCGTTGATTAGTTTAATTTCCCCTCCCACTTATATCCAGCTTGGTTTAGTTCTGCAGCTATCTTATATGCATCCATTGCTTCATTTATCGTTTCATACACATCGAATACTCTTTCAATATCCTTAAATATAAAAGTTCTTTTCATAAATGAATCACTTATAACTAGC
>JARRKF010000226.1:0-3557 GCA_037388405.1 Ignavibacteriaceae bacterium
TGAATTTAACACATCAAGAATTCCCATCAAGCCGCCTAAAGGACTTCGCAGATCATGTGATATTATTGAAAAAAACTTATCTCTTGTTGAAATAGTTTGAATAAGCTCTTCATTAAGTTTTGATATTTTATCCTCAATCTCCTTTTGTTCCTGAATATTAATGCAGGAACCGATAAATCCCATATACATATTTTCAGTACTGAAACGGGGTTTTCCTTTAATAAGCATCCATTCATAGTTACCATCTTTGTCCATAAATCTGAATTCGACTGAAAATGAATCCCGTAATCTGAGTGCATTTTGATAACTGCTCAACAGCTTTTGGACATCTTCCTGATGAACATTGTTGAGCCAGTTCATTCCTAACTGACCGCCTAATTCCCCACCAGAATATTCCAACCAGACTCTATTAACAAAACTAAAAAGTCCCTCAACATCAGAAATCCAAATCATAACCGGAGCTGTATTAGCCATGTTCTTAAATCTAGCTTCATTATCTCTGATTACTTCTTCTTTCATTTTCTGAAAAGTAAAATCAAGAAAGGCAATCACACAGAATTTCTTGTTTGTAAGTGAATCATCAAATGATCTGAAAATTGTTAAAACATCAAGCAATCTGTTATCGGAAATTTTAATTTTTATCTCGGCCGAATAAGCAATTGAATTCTTAAATGATTTTTTAAGCAGATCAATTAATTTTTCAGATTTATCATCAGCAAAAAGTTCATTTATATTTTTTCCAACAATACTTTCACTGTTACCAGTAAGCGATTCGAAATACTTATTTTCCAGGGTAACTACTAAGTCGTTATTTATAATAACAGTTGCAGTTGGAAAAAATTCAATAAATTCGGGCGACAGATCTTGCGTTCTGTTTTTATTTAATAATGTTGTAAATCCCTTAATTTCGTTCATTATCAATTGGTCAAATGTTATATCACTGGTGTGTTTTTACTTGTGTTTTTCACTGTTTACATTTAAATGATGCTATTTTCGCAATAAAACTAATATACTTTCAAACCGAATGCCGAAAAGAAAAATGGTATAAAAGAGCAGTATGATTATACAGTTGAAAAGTTGTGTCAATAAATAACACATTCTAGTTTCAGTACATACTTTAATCAGTGTATTCTTTGAAAAATTTAGATTTTCGAAAGTTTGATTAATAACGTTGCTACTTAGCAAATGGCATTGTATTAGAATTTGAGATACTCTAGAAAATAGGGGAACACCCTCTATTAACTTTAAACTCGATAGATTAGAGTGGGAGCTAAAGCTTAAGACTATTTCACTTTAAGTAACTTTTAGCACTAACAATCTTGAGAGTCCTCAATGGAAATATTGACACTTCTTGTAATCCTTTCTGGCATCACTCTACTCAAACTTAAATCTCTAAGGTTGTGCTATCTTAATATGCATCAAAGATATAACTGGATTAATTAGCTTATTAAAAATTTTCACAATCAATCATATAAGGGATAAACAAATGAAATATTTAACAAGCATGCTCTTTATTATTCTGCTTTTCCTTCTTGGTTGCGACCAGGTAACTGAGATAAACGCACCACAGGAGAGAATATTAAACAAGCAGATTATTTCTCTTCCTCAACCCATAGGCCTAGGTGTTGAAGATTTACACACTGAATCAAAAGATATTGACGGGTCTTACGGCGGCTGGTTTGGAGAAAGTTTTGAATATCAGGGATCAAATGGGAGCGTGGATATTTATTCAATCCTCCATTTTTATGCTAATGCATTTACCGGAATAAAAACCATCACACAAACTTTTAACACTGAAACTGCTGCAATTACATTTGGCCCCTCCATGCAGTTCAATGTACCAGCCGATTACACTTTAATAATCACTGGCGTTGACTTGACTGGTGTAAATCCTAGTACACTGGATTTCGTTTACATAGATGCAAATGGAAATATGTACGCTGTTCAAAAGGACTATGTAACGATGGACCTTAGCACTGGTATGCTTAAGGTTAAAAATGCCAAACTAAATCATTTTTCAAGGTACGGCTTCGTAAACTAATTCCCTGGGAGGAAAAAGCGAATGCAAACTAAATATAATAAATTTGAGCAGCAGCTCAACGGGTTTCTGAAAGCCTATCTTGAAGATGGATCATTCGATCAGCTTAAAGAAAGAATCAACCTGCCCGAAAAAGAAACTGATCCGACTTCTGAAAAGATAAATGAATTCTATAAGGAACAACTTCAATTAAATACCGCTAGCTCAAAAGAGAGAGTCAGGATTGATAGAATAATTACCTTTTCAGAGAAGAACTTATCACCGGAAAAGTTTTGCAAATTTCTTATTGAACTTGGAAATATTTGTCTTTCGGAAGGAAAACTTGATCTGGCTAATGAGATTTTCAGGAAAGCAAATAAGTTGAGCAGTAATGATCAGATTAAAGCTGAATCTTTATTAGGTATTTCAGATGTCTTTTGCCGTAGAGCTAAGTGGATCAGAAGTCTGGAATCAATACAGCAAGCCAAAGCCCTATTTAAAGCTACATCAGATAACCGCGGTCTAGCAAAATGTGAAAACTTTCTCGGTACTGTGTACGGTGAAAAAGGAGATATCTTAAAAGCCAAGAAACATCTATTAACCAGTTTATCCCTTTTTAATAGTAAAGAAGACTTGGACCTCGCGGCTAATCTATATACAAATATTGGAATTATATATAATATTCAGGGAAGTCCGGAGGATTCAATAAATCATTTAAAGAAAGCTTTAGCTTTATACAATAAACTTGAAAATTATAAAAGCGCTGCTGAAGTTAGCTTGAACATTGGCATAGTTCAGTATGAAGCAGATCATTATAAAGATGCTTTGGTCTCTCTGGATTCAGCTATTAAAGTCTCAAAGGAATGGGGAAATTATTCCAATCTATGTCTCGCTTATCTTGCTAAAGCACAAGTACTGGTAGTTTTACAAGATTATTTTTATGCTGAGAAATTTGCTGATCAGGCTCTTGAACTAAGCCATAGCATAGATGATAAACTTACGCTGGCTGACTTATACAAAGTGAAAGGAATAATTGAGCGTCAATTAGGAAACTACGCTACATCAGAAACCTTTTTGCTCAATAGCTTAAGAATAAATCAAAGCCTTAATAACGAAATGAATATTGCGGAAACTTCATTTGAGTTAGGTCTATTGTATGATAAAATAGAAGATTTATCATCAAAAAATTCTTGTTTGAAGAAAGCTCAAGATTACTTTAAAGGAATACAAGCAAACACTAAAGTAGAAACAATTGAGGCAATGCTTGCATTTAACTGAACATAAAAATTCAGACCTAAGCAGAGGTAAAAATGAAAAAAGAAAGTAATACAATAATAATGGATATAAAGCAGCTTTTAGAAAATTATCTTAATGAAACTTATTCTAAAGATTTAATGAGCTTGATTTATGAAGATATTTCTTTGCAAATGGATTATACAGATAAAATATCCATTTCCGAGAAGGCGCAAATTGAATATGAACCTCCTAAAGGAATAAATTATAGAATAGCGGTAGATAAGGTGATCACATTTTGTGAAAA
>JARRKF010000227.1:0-9182 GCA_037388405.1 Ignavibacteriaceae bacterium
TTGTTGGAAGAACTAATCCTGCAGAACCAGCATAGACTACAATTGCAATTTTATCATCGGGCAATAAATTTTTTACAAGGAACTTAAATGCTTTTTTAACAAGCGGAAGTTTATTCTCTGGTGTCATTGATCCTGAAACATCGAGCAGAAAAACAAGATTGCGATTACCTCTTTCTTCCATTGAAAGTTCTTTTCCTTTAATTCCAATATGAAGAAGCAAATCATTCTCATTCCATGGGCAAGTTCCTAATTCAGTAAAAATTGAAAATGGTTTACCATCAATCGGTTTAGGATATTCGTAATCAAAATAATTTATGAATTCTTCAATTCGTACAACATCTCTAGGCGGAAGTTGGCCATTCTGAATAAATCTTCGTGTATTACTTTATGAAGCTGCATCAACATCAATTGAAAATGTTGAAAGCGGATTACTAATAGCATTGAGAAATTCGTTTTCAACAATTGTATTGTATTCCTCAGAATTCCATAATGCAGATTGATGATACTGATTGAATTCTGCGTTATAACCTCCAGCCTGGATATTTATTCCCTCAAAATAGAAACTCACTTCACTACTGCGACCACCGCGTACTGGCAAAGTCTGAATCTGCTCTGAGTTTGTTATTCTACAAGCATTTGTTGTTGCCTTTTCAATCACAGGTCTTGATTCAACAACGCAAATCTCTGCAAGTGTAAAATTAGTTTTTAGCTTGAACTCTATGAACAAGCTATCATTATCTTTTAAGGTAACATCTTTAGTTTTTGAAGTTTCGTATCCCACATAAGAAGCTTTCAAATCATAAGTACCAGCTGGAACAGAAACAATTTTGAAGAAGCCATCAATATCTGTTGCGGCTCCCCAATTTGTGTTAAGAATAATTACGTTAGCACCAATTAGTACATTGCCGGTTTCAGTATCTGTTACCTTTCCGGCTATTATACCACCCTTTGCAAAAACAGATGATATAATTAGTAAGACGAGTAAAGTAATTTTAGTAAACATGCTACCTCCCTGGTTGTTCACTAAAAATGTAGTTTGAAAGATTGGATGTATCAACAACTAAAATTTGGTTGCCAAAATTTTTCCCGTAAAATTTTAGTTTTTTTAATTATGTACAATTAGATTAAAACAGTGCACTTATTCCAATTGAAGGAAGTATGCCGATATTTTCATTGAATTCAGGTGATTGAGTTCTGGGGTCCCATCTTACTCCAGTAATATTTTTTCTGTTATAAATATTCTGAATATCAACATAAGTAATAAGTGTCCAACTGCTAAAGAACCATCTTTTATCTACTCTAACATCAAGACTATGATTTACATTAACAGGAAATCGAACTGAATTAATTTCATCAACACTTTGTGATCCGTCAGAATTGTATGGTGTGTAAGGTTTCCCAGTTGAATATCTGAACTTGATAGCTGTTTCCCATTCCTCATTTATTTTATAACCACCACTAATGTTAAAAATCCAGGTTTGGTCGTAACTACCAATTCTTTCTACCTTATCCAGAGCTTTAAAATCAACTTTGCTGTAAGTTAAACTTAATAGTCCGTAATAGGGTGTTTCGGAAAGTTTTTTCTGAAGAGAAACTTCAACTCCTCTTGCAAAACCAGTTCCTGAGGAGTTTAACGGATCTAATCCGAAAGAAGCGAAGTTTTCGTCAGAGCCAGCAAATCCGGCACCCGTATTTGCCATTATTAAATATGTTCTTCGCAGACTTGTTGGGTAATCAAAATAATCTTTTAAGAAACCTTCAACTCTAAAAAGTGCATCAGCGGAAAAATATTGATCAAATCCTCCAACAAATTGATTAACACGGATGTCCTTCAAATCAAGATTCATTTCATTTCCAACTAACCAGATATAAGAAGGCGACTGATAGTAAACACCAGTGCTAAAAAATATTGAGGTTATGTCAGTCAATCTGTACGAAGCTGAAAATCTTGGGCTGAAATAAGTTTTTGTTTTAATCGGACTAAAATAATCTGCCCTGATTCCTAAGTTCATATTTAGTTTATCGAATAGAAGAAAATTAAAATTAGTGTAAGCGGCAAGTTTAGAGTAATTCTCATCAGCATTGATATTTGTAGTAGGAATGCTATCACCAAAAGTGCTAATAAATTCTGGTACAAAGATATCAGCATCAAAGTTAATTAGCTGACCCGAAACACCAACATTCAGCTCGGTCATTTTTGAGGCTTTATAAGTAAGATCTGCTTTAAGTGTGTTTTCCTTTTCGAGAGATTTATTATTGAAGATTGGATTTAACAATGAGTCTCTCTGCTCTGTATTAAAATCAACGTAGTTTCTGTTTAATGTAATGTTAAAAAATCCATTCTTAAAGAGATGGCGATATGACAATCCGGTTGCATACTGAGTCTGATCGCTGCCGAGAATTCTTGAATTATCGTAGCGCTGGTCCTCTGTATTATTAAAATATTTTACGTTATCGAAAGCGGCAATTAGAAGAAACGAAAGAGAATTTTGGTTATCAAGATCAATATCATACTTGGCAAAACCATCGTAGTACTCAGGAACGAATGAAAAATCTGCAGCTTTAAAAATGAAATCAAGATAACTTCTTCTTGCTGAAAGTATGAATGTTGAATTATTTGAAACTGGACCTTCTAAATCGAGTCCGAATTGTGTTGCGGAAATTGTACCCTTTCCACCTAACTTATCTTTCCTTCCTTTACGAAAATCAATAGAAAGAACCGAAGAAATTTTATCTCCATTTAAAACGGAAAAACCGCCTGTTGAAAAAGTTGTATTACTCACAAAATCCAGATTTACATAACTCAATGGGCCGCCAGAAGCACCTTGTGTCCCAAAGTGATTTATGTTTTGAACAGGTATTCCGTCAATGAGATATAAATTCTCTGAAGGAGCGCCTCCCCTTACAATCAAATCATTTCTTCCGGGATCAGCTTGGGCAACACCAGGAAGAACAGAAACTGCTCTAACGACGTCCTCAAAACCACCAGCACTTCTTCTTATTTCCTCATTGCTGAAGTTTTTTAAGCTGCCAACCTCAATAGGATTCCTGTTAAAATAATCACTTTGCACAACAACTCCTTCAAGTTCTATTGTTGTAACGGTCAGTGCAAAATTAACCTGTGCTGGTTTGCCTGGCATAATACTTATATCAGTTTTTGTGATGCTGTTGTAACCAACAACCGAAGCACGGATCTGGTAAGTATTAGCAGGAATATTTTTAATTGAATATTCTCCTTCGCTATTTGTGGCAGCTCCAAAGTCAGTTCCAAGGATTATAATATTTGCACCAATTAAAGGTTCATTTGTAGATTTATCGACTACTTTACCATAGACGGAACCTATTACTTCCTGTGCGGAAAGTGAACGGGTTAGCACTAAAATCAAAATAATAACTATACTGTATTTCATTAATTTTACTTGTTATATGAATATTTTCCCTAATTAACAATTACAAACTTATTAAAGTTCTAATTTAGATTTTGTCTCCTGTTATAATTTGTAATTATTTTTTATAATTGATGTGGAGAAATCATAAAAGAATGCAAATTAATAGTATTGAAGGGGTAGTTGAAAATCACAAATGAAAGAATCTACCAAGCGAGATTTTGATAAAGTTATAAATAATTTTGATGGAATATTTTTCTGGACTAAAGAAACAGGGAATTCTTCAACTCATTATTCAGATAGCGTTACGAGTGTTACCGGTTTTTCTGATCAAGAAATTAAAAAATTAAAAAATCATTGGTCTTCTTTGATTCTGAAAGATGACTTTAAATATTATCAAAAGAGGCTGGAAGACTTCGAGAATAATCCGAGACAAGATTTCATCAGACTTGATTATAGGATTACTAAAAAAGACGGAAATGTAGTTTCGCTTTCAGAGAAAATTAAAGTTAAACGAAAATCTGATGGTAAGATTACAAAGAGATTCGGGCTGGTTGAAGACGTAACTGAATTTCACCGGGAAGTGAATCACCTAAAAAGAAGAAACGAAGAATTGGAAGAGCTTAGCTCTTCAAAGGATAATTTTATCTCATTCCTTTCTCACGATCTGCGAGCACCATTTACAAGCATACTTGGTTTTTCTGAAATACTTCTGAATGAGAACAAACTGCCGGAAAAGGATAAAGAGGAATATATTAAGTATATATTTGACTCATCACAAAATCAACTGCTGCTAATAAACCACCTTTTCGATTGGTCTCATCTTCAGACTGGACGATTGAAGCTGGAATTTCAAAGGCTTCACGCACAGAGCATTACTTACAATTGTGTTTCTCAGTTGACCGAACTGGCAATAAGAAAAAATATTACAATCGATGTAAAGATTCCAGAAACTCTGTACATTGATGCAGATGAAAGATTTATTACAAAAGTCATCAGTAATCTTTTAAGTAATGCAGTTAAGTATTCACCAATAAATGAAATAGTACAGATTTCCGCAAATGTATATAATGATAATTTTATTGAATTTGTTGTAAAGGATAGCGGAGTCGGAATATCTGAAGCGAATGTTGAAAAGATATTTAATATGGGAAAAGTATTCACTACTGAGGGAACCAGAGGCGAGAAAGGCAGCGGATTAGGTCTTCTGCTGCTGCGGAAAGTACTATTCTTCTTGTTTTTGAAGATAAAAAGATATCAAATGATATTGAAAAAAGAATCGAAAAAACTTTTCCAAAGCTTAAAGTAATTAAAGCCGAAAACGCTTTCGAAGCACTGGAACTGATCTCAGCTAAAATGCCTTCATTAATAATAATTGAGCATAACTTACCTTTAATGGATGGATTACAATTTATTACTACCCTGCGCGATGATAATAGATTTTTTCAAATTCCCTTAATTGCTTTTGTTTATTCTGATGATGGTCAGGTTCTCGAATCATATAGAGACACTGGAATTAAAGTATTAGAGCATGAGCCATCATTTTCAACTCAACTTAAAGATAAAATCAGGTCACTATTATTTGTGTGAGTATTATTACATACTTATTAAAAACAAAATAAATTTTAAAATAATTTCCGAACTCTGAAAGTGTTAAATCAAACCGAATTAAACTCTCTCTCAAAAAATGATCAGGTTGATCATTTCCTTGTAATTAGAAGAATTGAATTACGAAATACTCGTGCTGGCAGCAGTTACCTTTTCACTGAGCTTGGAGATAAAACTATATCATTAAATGCAAATGTTTGGGATAACTTTGCGGAGCTCGTTGATAAAGTGAATGTTGGTGATGTTGTTAAAGTAAAAGGAAGCATTGAAGAATACCAGGGAACTTTGCAGATAAGAGTTAACTCTATCAGGCTTTCAAAACCTTCTGAGAATGTTAGTCCAATCGACTTTATGCCAATATCGAAACGGAATTTTGATGAAATGAAAAAAGAGTTTGACGCAAAAATTAAAGATGTGACCAATCCCTATCTTTCTAAATTATTAAAGAAGATTTTTTCCGGAGATAACTATAAAAAGTTTTGCAACGCACCGGCCGGCAAGTCTTGGCATCACGCATATATTCATGGTTTATTAGAACACACCTTAGAGATAATAAATATTTGTGAGTTGGTGTATAAGTTTCATCCCGAGCTGAATAAAGATTTACTAATTTCTGGTGCAATGCTGCACGATATTGGCAAAATAGAAGAGCTAAGTTTTGACACTGCATTTGAATACACAGATAAAGGAAAACTTGTTGGTCATATGGAAAACTTGAACATGCATCTCCGGTAGTACCAAAGACAGCAGAAGCCATTGCACTTTATCAGGCCGATGAACTTAGTGCAAAAGTTAATGCATATAAAAATGCGATAGATTCAGAAATAAAAGGGGATAGTGTTTGGACGAGATTCATTCCTCTTGCAGATACTGATCTTCACAAATATAATATTGATTCTGAGCAATCTGATAAATTAAATAAATCTTTATTCGAATAATTTTAAGGTGATCCATGAAAACCTTTACTTTTCTGTTTGTACTAATTATTTCGGTTAACATTAATATTTATTCTCAGAGTGTTGCTGACTTAATTAAAGAAGGGGATAAATATTACACAGAGTTTGATAATCAAAAAGCATTAGAGACTTATCAGAAAGCTGATAAATTGAGTCCGGGAAATTGGGAAGTTCTATGGAGAATAAGCAGAGCCATAGTAGATATTGCAAATAAAATGCCTGAAGCAACCGATGAGCAAAAAGATGCAAAGTTTGATCAATATAAAAAATCGTTTGCTTATGCTGATAGTGCCGTAAAACTGGCAGATGATAAATCTGTTAATTATGTGAGAAGAGCAATAGCAAATGGAAGGATAGCTTTATTCGAAGGAGTATTTTCAGCTATCGGAACCGTAAATGATGTAAGAGACGATTGTGAAAAAGCTATACAGCTAAACAATGGTGGCAATTACGTTCAGGCACTGGCACATTATGTTTTGGCAAGAACAAACGCAAAAGTTTGTGAAAAAGCTTACCTGCTAAGACTGCCGCTAGGTTTGGGATGGGGCGATATGGATGTTGCTATAAGAGAATATCAGACAGCTATCAAACTTAAACCAAACATGAGGATGTTTTATCTCGATTTGGCTAAAGCTTATATTGAGGAAGATGAATATGAATTGGCAAAAGAAAATCTATTACAGGTTGAGAAATGCCCTGTTGTTATAGAAGATGATGATGAGTATTTAAAGGAAGCAAAACAGCTATTAGTTAAAGTCAATGAAGAACTCGAGTGATACAGATTGATAAAGGTCTGATTGATAGACTTACAGAATCAGAATCAATTGTATTTTTTACTGGTGCCGGAATATCTTCAGAGAGCGGGATACCAACATTCAGAGGAAAAGATGGTATTTGGAATAAGCTACAAAATCACTTCAAAGATGTGAGCGTCATAACTCAGAACATAGATAATCTTCATCGCAGAGCGGGAAGCAAAAAAATTTATGAACTTCATGGAAATATTGAAAGACACTTCTGCATCAATTGTAAAAAGTTTTATAATGAAGAACCGGATTTTTCAAAAGGAGTTCCTAAATGTGAGTGCGGTGGTTTAATTCGTCCCGACGTAGTTTGGTTTGGTGAATATCTTCCTGAAGATCAGTTTTTTGGTGGAGAGAAAGCCGCAATCACTTCGGATGTATTTTTTGTTGTAGGAACTTCCGCTGTTGTATATCCTGCTGCTGGATTGGTTTACACTGCAAAACAGAGCGGTTCAACTATTGTTGAAATTAATATTGAAGAGACTCCACTTACTTCAATAGCTGATTATTCATACTTCGGGAAGGCAGGGGAAATACTTCCGGTAATTTTTGAGGAATTAAAATTAAGAACTAATGCTTAATTGGATAACGAATCTGCAATCCAATTATTTTGCATAATCTTTCGAGTTCTCTTTGTTCTTCAACATAAAGAATCTCGAAATGTTGCTTTATAAATTTTACGACATAAGGAAGAACATCAATTAATTTCTTTTCTCCATTTTTTGTTAAATGGATGTGGTAATGCCTTCTATCCTTTTCACCGCGTTTTCTTTTTACTAAATCTTGTTTCTCAAGATTGTCAATCACCATCGTAATATTACCACCGCTCTTAAAAATTTTCTTGCCAAGCTCTTTCTGTTTTAGCGGACCGAGATGATAAAGTGCATCCAGCACCCCAAACTGACTTTCAGTCATTCCAAACTCGCTTAATAATAGATTTAATTTAGAATTGATTGACTCACCTGAGCGAATCAGCTTGATAAAAGTATTAAGTGCTTGTCTATCCTTTCTTGAACCCTTGTAATTAGTACCCATTCTTAAATCAGCTTCTTTTACCGGGAGAAATTAAGCTTATAACAGCAGTAAAAATAACTGCCCCAATTATAGTCCATAGAATATGATACTCAGTGCCACGAATATAAAAAACTATCAGATCCGGTAATCTAAGTTCACGGGCAAGCCAGCTTCCAATCATCGCTCCAATAAAACCTACTATTATTGAAATTATACAACCGCCGCGATTAAGACCTACGAGTGTTTTAGCAATCGCACCGGCAATACCAGCTATTACAAGAGAAATAAGAATATCTATCATTTTATTTCATTATTTATTATATAAGAATAGGAAAAAGTAAGTTTAATCTACCATAGAATCAATTTTTATTTCAATTTATTAATCGAAATTTAATCAAAGTAAGTGCTTATCATTTAAACCATTATTAAAATTATTTAATGAACAGAAGAAAATTTTTAAAGAATACTGCCATAGCTACAATAGGATCAACAGTAATACCTCCTTTGATTAAAAAAGGATTTGCAAAATCCTCTGTAGAGAATATGATTCAACCTGCTTCAAGACCTGATGTTGAAAGTTGGAGAGACGATGAAATTAATATTGCATGGATTGGACACGCTACTGTACTAATCAATTTTTTTGGCAAGTATATTCTTACCGATCCGGTTTTCTTTGAAGCTGTCGGCGTTTACATTGAGGGATTCATACTTGGGCCACGCAGAGCAAGTCTTCCTGCTCTGATGCTTGATGAAATACCTAAACCCGATGTTGTGCTTATTTCTCATGCTCATATGGATCATATGGATTATAAAACACTGAAAATCCTTACGGAAAAATTTCCAAATGAACTGGATTGCATTCTTGCTTATAACACTAAGGATGTAATTGAAGATTTAAAATGGAAATCATTGAACGAAGTTGACTGGGATGAGAGGTTAAATTTAAATGGAATAAACTTTAAAGGAGTTGAAGTAAAACATTTTGGTTGGCGTTACCCGGGCGAAAAAGAAAGATCGGGTGGTTTCTTCGAAGATGGAAGAAGCTACAACGCATTCATAATTGAAAGACATGGTAAAAAAATCCATTTTGGTGGCGACACCACTTTTACTGATAAATTGAAGAAGCACCGTGATGAAAATGTTGATATTGCAATTATGCCCGTTGGTGCGTACAAACCGTGGAGAAAGTACCATTGTACTCCTGAAGAAGCACTGGTTATGGCCAACTATCATTTAGGTGCTAAATATTTTATTCCGATCCACACAAAAACCTTTGACAGTGGTGAAATGATTTATGAACCACTCAACTGGCTGAAAGAATCAAGTAAATATTATGATATTAAGATTGGTTTATGGGATATTGGGGAAACGTTCACGCTAAAAGCATAAAGATAATTTATCTCAATACTCTAATT
>JARRKF010000227.1:9195-10321 GCA_037388405.1 Ignavibacteriaceae bacterium
TACAAAACCATTTTTATTGATTAAGTTCCTTTAAAACTTTAATCTAATTTATAAACGAAGTAGTTAATTATGACAAAACTTGAATACGGATTTACACAAATCTATACAGGTAATGGTAAAGGTAAATCAACCGCTGCGCTTGGACAAGCAGTTCGAGCGGCAGGTTTTGGTTTGAAGACTTACATTGCTCAGTTTATGAAAGAATATCCCTACAATGAGTTAGTAAGTCTAAAACATTTATCTGAGTGGATAGAGATTGAACAATTTGGTGGAGATGCATTTGTTTATAAAAAGGAGTTACCCGGCGAAGATGAATTAGCAAAAGCTAAAACAGGTTTACAAACTGCAAAAGAAAAAATGTTAAGCGGCGAATATGATTTGATTATTCTGGATGAAGCTATTGTTTCAATCTATTTTAAAATGATTCGTACGAAGGATCTGGTTGAGATTATAAAACAGAAACCAAAAACCGTAGAGCTAATTCTTACCGGTCGGTATTGCCCTGATGAATTAATTGAGTTAGCTGATCTGGTAACTGAAATGAAGGAAATAAAACATTACTATCAAAAGGGAATTACCTCGAGGAGAGGAATAGAATCCTGAAGAAAAGTTAATTCGGTAAGTAAATAAGAAATCAAACATAAAAAAATGCTTTTCTTTCATTAAAGAAAAGCATTAATTCATTTGATAATTTTATTATTTAATCGATATCAATATCCGGATATACCTGACCCAGTGAACCAAGTTTTCTGACCCATCCATATCTGGAAAAATGTAGCAATTTTGCGTTTTGCACTCTTAGGATTCCCTGAGGCACTACAACCTGAAGACCATTTTTCTTAATTAATTCAACTGATCCATCATCTGAAAGATAAACAAAATCGAATGTGCCTGTTGGATATTCATCAAGGTGGAGCCCTTGGAAATACTGGAAGAGTTTAAGTGTATCATCAAACACCATTTGAGGATAGAAGTGGAAGGCACAATATTCATCATCCATTACCACAGTGATTGTTTTAATGCCTTGAAAAGCATTGGGAGGAATTCTCAAATCTAAACCAATAATAACCGAGTCCCCCTCAGCGGACATATAATACTTTTCCAAAATCATTCTGCCACCAACAGA
>JARRKF010000228.1:0-3550 GCA_037388405.1 Ignavibacteriaceae bacterium
TGAAAAATAGCACACAGATGAGACTGATTTTAACTGATTTTCACGGATTTTTTTGTTGAAAATTACTTTTTGGTCACCCCCTTAATGATATGATACTGCATTCATATCTGCGAAAATTCGTTCTCATCATTTCTATCCGTGATATTTACTAAAAGGTTCTCCAAGTTCTTAAATTTAGATAGCCAAAAAATAAATCAAGAAAGGAGAACCTTTATGGAACTAGCAAATATAAAGACAAAATATTTCTGTGCAATAGATCTACATAATAAAAATATGTATGTATGCATAATGGAAAAAGACTGAAAAATTCTCTACCACAAAAAGTTAATAAATAATTTTGAAATATTCCTAAAGGAGCTAGAAAAATATAAAGAAGAGATGTCCGTCGGAGTAGAATCAACGCATAATTATTATTGGTTATTTGACAACTGCTTGAAGACAAGCATCCCATTTTATTTAGGACATGCATATTACTTAAGAGCAATAAGAGGGAAGAAAAACAAGAATGATAAAAAAGACTCAAAGACATTGGGAGACTTAATGCGTTCAGAGTTTTTCCCTATTGGTTATCCATACCCTGCCAAGCGAAGAGCGGTAAGAGACCTGCTAAGGAGAAGATGTAAATTTGTACAACTGAGAGCCGGATTATATAGACATATAGACCTGATTCACTCCCAACAGGGATTGATAAACATTAAAATAGGAGAAATAAAAAGTAAGAATCAAAGAAGAGAGCTGATAAAAAATTTCTGTGATGAAGAAATTAAACTCTCAATAGAAACGGATCTAAATATTGTTGATACCTTAGATAAAGAAATAAACACAGTGGAAAAAAGAATTCGTAAAGTAGTAAAGACAAATGAAGAAGAATACTTTAAGATATTGTTAAGCTTTCCCGGTATAGGAGAAATAATAGCTCTAACTATAATCTATGAGATAGACAAAATAGACAGGTTTATCACTCCACAAAAATTTTCCTCATATAGTAGAGTTGTAAAACCTCAAAGAGAATCATCTGGTAAGAAAACAGATGATAAAAATAAAAAGATTGGCAATCCATATTTAAAATGGTCCTTCGGGCAAGCTGCTCTTTATGCACGCATCAACTCTTTGGTTATTAGAAAGTTTTACGAAAACCTGGTAAAGACAAATGGAAAAACTAAGGCAAACAGTATAATGAGACATAAGATTGCAGTTTCAGTTTACTACATGTTAAAAAATAAAGAGCTCTTTAACGAACAAAAATTCTTACAAGGCAATATGAATAGTCAAAGACCTATTTAATAAGGATGAGGCAGTTATCCCTGAATAGAACTGGAAGAATCCATTTATCCGTGATTGGTAAACTGCCTTGATCCTGCCCGGCAGGCAAAAAAAGAAGAAGGAATTAAGAATAATATCGAGAAAGAATTTCATAAAATACTATAGATAAGTTAAAACAAATATTTATTACCAGTTGCCTCTTTCTGCAGCCCGAATAGAACTGGAGAAAAATCCAAATTTATCCGTGAATGGAGCAGTAAAGAGAACAGATAATTTTCTGAGTTTGCTCAAAAGAGCAATGGGTCTTAGCAATCTTAATATGCATCAGAATAATCCGGCTTTCTCAGAAATCAAAAAATAGGATTGAGAAGATCAAGATTCATTATATGTGTATGGTACAGCTGGTTAACAGCTAAACTCTAAAATCATAGAAAATAGCTAGAGCAGCCGGTTAATAAAAATTATTAGCTTGTCCTTGAAGGAATTAAAACATTTAGATGAAAATTCCTTTTATTGATTTTTTAAAACAAAAATAAATCAACCTGGAGAATTTTTTGTCTCTTGATATTAAACCTTTAATATGTGTTCTATCATAGTTTGATTATTTTCTGCAAAATTCAGATTAGGAGATTCTTTATCCTGGCTTACCCGCTTTGGTTAAAAAACATGTTGTCTATTGAGGTACTGATAAAGAAAAATGACTTCTGATCTCTGCTCTCTGCTTTTCCCATCTTCCTATCTTCCCAAATTCCTGACTTACTTATGAACTACTGAATGTTTGAATGATGCATACTTATTTATAATATTGGAGCAAATGTTTAATTAGGAGATTCTTCGTCCCGATGATAAAACATATTCCAAAATGAAATCGGGACTCAGAATGACAATGTATTTCTTTTGATTTAAAGATGATGATTAACGATTTCTGATCTCTGACTTCCGACCTCTGCTTTTCCCATCTTCCTATCTTCCCAACTTCTTATCTTCTGACCTCTGACCTCTGCTTTTCTCATCTTCCAAACTTCCAATCTTCCTAACTTCCTGATCTCTGACCTCGCTCTGTTATCTACGCTAATATGTCACCCCTTGTTTTTTCCGTCTGAAAACTGACCCACTTTTCCGGTTGAAAATTGACCCACCCTTGTAGAAGGAAAATAATTAGAAATAATCTCCTTTTTATAGATTTGTTGAGTAGTCTAAAGCCTACTAAATAAAAACAAACTATTTCAAGGAGATAAGGAGTTGATTACAATGGAAGACTGGGTCACAATTAAGAATCTCAAAAAACATAATCCTAAATTAGGGACACGTCAAATAGCCAGGCTGCTAGATGTAAGTCGTAATACTGTTAAGAAAGCTCTTCAAAGAAGAGAAGTTCCGGAATATAAACGGCAGAAAAAGATTTCAGCCCTTGAACCATTTAGAGACGTTATATCTGAGATGGCTAATGTAAAGCACTTCAAAGGCTCCAGGATACTTAACGAAGTAAGGTCAAAAGGATATAAAGGAAGCCAAACAGCATTTTATGATTTCTTATCAAAAGTAAAGATCTCTGAACAAAAGCACTTTACGCCCTACGAGACAGCACCGGGAGAACAAGCACAGTTTGACTGGAGTCCGTATACAGTTTTAATCGGAGGTGAACTTACCAAAATTTATCTCTGCTCTTATATCAACTCATTCAGCCGTTATCAGATATTTGAAGTATCCTTAAGCCAGAATCAGGCAGCAGTATATGAAGCACTGGAAAACAGTATTATTGAATCAGGCGGTGGATGCCTTAGAGTTCAGACAGACAATGCTAAAGCTTTTGTTATCAATGCATCTAAAAATAATTTCCAATGGAATCCCCGGTATCTTAGTTTATGTGCTCATTTTGGATTTAGCCCTTCCAGGTCTCTACCCAAACATCCCTGGAGCAAAGGTAAAGTTGAAAAGCCATTCAGCTTTGTTGAGACTCATTTTATTGCAGGTTCTTCATTCGAAGATTTTCTGGATCTTCAAAATAAACTGAAAGACTTCCAGAGGGATGTCAACGACAGAGTTCATTCAACAATTAAAACAAAACCGGCTGAATTGTATAACCAGGAGAAAGTCTCTTTGCTTGATTTACCGGAATACAGATATGTAGGAGTAAAAGAGGATACCCGTAAAGTATCATATGATTGTCTTATTTCATATAACGGCTCAAGATACTCTGTCCCCTGGATGTTTGCAGGCAAATTTGTTTGGATAAAAATATCAAAAGGCTACTACCTGCAGATATACTCACAGTCTAATAAACTTA
>JARRKF010000229.1:0-3550 GCA_037388405.1 Ignavibacteriaceae bacterium
TTAATCCAGCAAAGTTTTAATTCTGTTTAGTCTACCGATTTTACCTGAGAAAACAATTGTTGTGCCTTTTCCCGATTCGGATGATATAAAGATGTTGCCTTTAAGTTTTTTTGCTCTTTCTTTAATATTTCTAATACCATTACCATAATTAATATGATCGGGATTAAATCCGATTCCATCATCTTTAAGTACAATTTCGATCTGTTCATTTTTAAAATTCGCTTCAAGGATTATTTTTTTACACGAACTGTGCTTAATTGCGTTATTAATTGCTTCCTTAAACATAAGCAGAAGATTTTGTTTGTACTCCATCGGTAGTTTGATGTCATCGCTTTCTTCAACATTTTTTACCTGGAAAGATATCCCGATTGAACTAAAAAATTCATTATATGAATCTTTAAGTCTTACTATCAAATCGTGGAGAGAATCACGTTGAGGATTAACAACCCAAACAATATCGCTCATTGAATCAACAAGATATCGCGCGGTGTCACTTATTTTTTGTAGGTCTTTCATAATGATAGAATTTGAAGAACCACCGTTCCTTTCAGCAAGTTCACTTAAAATTGAGATTTCTGTTAATCCAGCACCAATATTATCGTGAAGATCGGAAGCGATTTTTAATTTAAGTTTTTCAATTTCAAGTTGATTTTTTATTCTGATCGTACTTAAATAATAAATAAAAAAGGCTAATAAAATTATAGTGAGAGTTATAAACCACCAGGTTCTCCAAAATGGCGGATTAATAATTATTGAAACAGTTTTCGGATTGTCATTCCAAACCCCATCGGAGTTAGTGCCCTTTACCTTAAAAGTATATTCTCCCGGCGGAAGGTTTGTATAAGTAGCAGTTCTCTTTGATCCCTCTGTATTTATCCAGTACTTCTGGAAACCGTCGAGTATGTATGAATATTTATTTCTGTTTGGTGCTGAAAAATCCAAAGCAGCAAATTCAAATGAGATAAAGTTCTGATCGTAGGAAAGCATCAATTCATCTGGTGATCCTTTAATTTTTTCGCTTAAAATATTTATGCTGCTGATTACAATGGGAGGGATATAAGAATTTATGACTATACTATCCGGATTGAAATAATTAAAGCCATTTATTCCTCCGAAGTACATTATTCCGTTTGAATCCTTAAAATAAGCACCTCCACTGAACTCAAGACTCTGTGCGCCATCATCTATTCCGAATTGTGTGAACCTCTCTGTTTTAGGATTGAAAAGGAAAATTCCATCATCGCTGCTAAGCCATAAGTTCTGGTCATTATCTTCCAGAATACCGTAAATTACTGTGCTCGTTAATCCTTGTTCAATGGAATACATTTTAAATGAGTCAGTTTCCGGGTCCATTTTATCCAATCCACCACCACTTGTACCTATCCATAATTCTTTTTGGGACGATTCCATTATGCAAAGGACTTTGTTACTTGAAATTGATTTCGGATCTTTCGGATCATTTATGAAATGCACAAACTTTGATGTGTTTTGATCAAACTTGTTGAGACCACCACCGTAAGTGCCTATCCAAAAAATTCCTTTACTGTCTTTTAAGATCGTGTAAACTCTGTCGTCGGAAATTGAGTTTGCGTCAGATGGGTTATGTTCAAACACTTCGAAATTGGGTTTACCCGAAGTATTAGTGTCGAAAGTTAATTTGTTTAGTCCTCCGCCAAAAGTCGCTACCCAGATTATTTTATCTGATTCAACATAAATGTGAAGAACCTGGTTTGCTGAAAGTGAATTATTATTCTCGGGTTCATTTTTGAATATTTCAATTTTATTATCATCTTTATTAATCCTATTCAATCCGCCACTATAAGTACCAACCCAGATGTTACCAAATTTGTCTTCAGTTAATGAACGGATATGATTATCACTGATGCTATTTGTACCTTCAATTCTTTTATAAAGCCTTGTTTGTTTAGTTTTAAAGTTTAATACATTTATACCTCCTTTGTAAGTGCCTACCCAAAGATTTTCTTTTCTATCCTTATAAAGTGACCAAACAACATCATCATTTAATTTGAGTTCTCCGGTAGTTTGTCTGTTAATTATATCAAAATTTGATATGTTCTTTTGTATTTTTGTTACACCTTCACCCAGATGCGAACCGACCCATAGAATGCCGGAATGATCGACAAAGAGTGAAAGTATTTCCGGATCAGGAAACGGGGAACTAAGTCCGGAACTATAAGAAAAATTAGTGAATGTATTAGATCCGCTGTCAAATCTTTCAAGTCCACCACCGAAGGTACCTATCCACAGATAACCTTCCAGATCCTGTTCAATTGCCATCACTGTATTATTTGAAAGACCGTTTTCATCTTTTCGTTTTATGTAATGATTAAATTTTATTCGATTAGGGATAGAAGACTTATCTTTTGCATCGATTTTATTAAGACCACCATTAAAAGTACCCACCCAAATATCTCCGATTTTATCTTCAAATAAAGTTATAACTTTATCATCACTCAAAGAGTTTCCATCGTCTTTATTTGACCTGTAATGTATAAAATTATACTCTGCATTATTTTGTTCATAAGATTTTTTAATAAGCTTATTAATTCCGCCACCAAATGTCGCTATCCATAGGTTACTTTCTTTATCTTTAATTATATCCAGAACTCGGTTTGAACTTAAGCTGTTTGGGTCATCATTCTTAGTATGAATATGAACACCTGACAAATTCTGTCTGTCAAATTTAATTATGCCATTTCCCCACGTTCCTATCCATAAAAAACCATCTTCGTCTTCGGTAATTGTTGTAATCGTGTTAACCTGATCTCTGGAGAAAGCAAGCGGATAGTCATAAAAATTATTTTCAGGAGTTGTAATGGATGTGAAAAAATTATTTATATAAATCCTTTTAAAAGTTTCTTTGCTTTTATCATATTTGTTCAAATAGCCATTAATTGTCCCGATCCAAAGGATACCGTCAGTATCTTCAAAAATTGTTGAGATGAAATTATCCGAAATTGAAGTCGAATCAGCGGGATTATTTTCATAAACTCTGAACTCGTAACCATCGTAACGGTTAAGTCCATCTACCGTTCCAAACCAGAGATACCCCTCGCTATCCTGAATCGTTTTAAAAATTGTACTTTGTGAAAGTCCGTCCGCATCCGTTAGTTGTTTGTAAGTGTATTCTTCGGTTTGTGCATTGAGTGAAATGATACAGAGGATGAAAATATATATGATGTTAAATTTTTTCATAAAGTCAGAATCAGCATGCAATCCTAATTCAACTATTCGAAATATAGCAAATTGAATTATCTTTTTAATTATAATTAGTTGTTCGGTATATTGATAAATATATACGGTAATTTTTAGTATCTTGTTTTCACTATAATTAACAAATCAATCAAAAAAAGCAATAAAAAATTTCCTCTTGATTTGAATGAAAAAGAGACTGAATATTAATACTTTCAAGCGCTTATACACTTTAAAGACTCACAAAATTTATTCTTTACCGATTGTGATCCTTATGCCGCACAGCAGATGCAACTGCCGTTGTGTTATGTGTGATATCTGGAAGGGGAATAATAAC
>JARRKF010000230.1:0-3544 GCA_037388405.1 Ignavibacteriaceae bacterium
AGAAATGCCAAACAACAATTGCCAGAAATGCAAGCCATGCTTCATAGTAATGAACTGTTCTCGCTATATCCCATCCAAGTTTGGTAAATAATCCGATAAAAGTATTATCAAACCACATTAAAATTCCGGTTGCAGTCATCACAATTGTTCCCCAGATCAAAGCCCAGTACTCTGCTTTTTCTACATAACTGAATCTATCTAATTTTGGTTTAACTTTTGATATTCCAAGATTAAATTTAGCGACATCAATCGCATCACGGATATCCTGGTAACGGGGAAGAAGATCTTTTATTAATTGTCTTCCTCTCTTCGTAAATGAGATATAATAAATGTGATATAAGCTTACAGTAACCATAACCACTGCAGATATGCGGTGCAGAAGACTTCTGTACTCAAAAGCATCACTACTTAAATCTCTAATATGTGAAACCCACCATGAATTCGGGAAGCTTAACATAAAGCCAGTAATAACAAGCATAATAAAACTGATTGCAAGTGCAGCATGTTGAATTCTTTCGTTTACTGTCATTCTTAAGTAAAGGGAATGTCCATGACTTTCTGCTCTAATCAATCCTCTCTGTTTCATTTTTTTAATTTTTGACTTTTTAAAGAAGTCTAACAAATTATGAATGAACATCAAACCAATTACAACAATAATCAAAGTGATATACGTAGTGGCAATAATATAAATCACTGGTTCACTTTTATCCTGCCTAAGAACATGAACTTTTCCGATCGCGAAATTAGCATTTGCCCCCTTATGACATCCGCCACAAGTTTTTGCTAGGTTTGCTTTGTTAATAGATGATGTCGGATCTGACGATGGTTTAATATTGTGCGCACCGTGACAGCTTGCACAATTTGCTACAACTACAGAACCGCCTTCAACCGCGAGACCGTGATAACTATCATTAAAAGTTTCATACCGGTTGCTTACAATACCATACTTTGCCGAAAGCTTTAATGAGCTATGACACGGTGAACATACCTCTTTAGACAGATTCTGGAAAGCAACCGGCGATTGCGGATTATTATGCTTTAAAATATTGTGTTCTCCGTGACAATCTGTGCAAACCGGTGCTTCTCTAACACCATTTTCAAGTGCAACGCCGTGAATACTACCGAGATACTCTTTTTCGATTTTTGAATGACATTGTCCACAGGTTGTTGGAATATTTAATTTATAAGTTCTTGACTTTGTATTTGTACTTTTTAAGACTGAATGCGAACCATGGCAATCAACACAATTCGCTGC
Source organism: Ignavibacteriaceae bacterium (assembly GCA_037388405.1). GTDB lineage: Bacteria > Bacteroidota > Ignavibacteria > Ignavibacteriales > Ignavibacteriaceae > IGN2. The sequence goes on from JARRKF010000230.1 coordinate 1,256, forward strand.
TTTTCCGTTACCTGAATTTAGCTCAGAACCATGAACACTTTTTTCATACATTGTTATAAATCCAGCGGTAGGTGTTGTTCTTTCCCTAACCTCAGGCGAATCCAGATGGCAGGAAAGGCATAATTTCTCCTGAGCAATTTTTACTGTAACTGTATCTTCAGCAGAATTAATTTTTACAATTGGATTCTTGTGACAGCTTAAACAATTCGGAGCGCCGAGCATTCCTTCTTTAAACGCGCTGTAGTGTTCTGAAGAAAGATATTTTTCTTCAACATCTGAATGACACTCACCACAGGAATTAGCAAGATTGTCCCTACTCCATTTATTCCCGGGTTTATTAGGATCCTGAGGATAATGATTATCGTGGCAATTGAGACAGTTTACATCCTTTTCTTTTTCTCTTCCTGACGCTTTAAGCAATCTCGGATGAAAAAGGTGCTTTGTAATTTGTTTCTGATGACAGTCACCACAAGCTTTTGGAGTAAGATTTTCACTATGAGGTATTGCCTCTGGATCAAAATTTATGTGACAGGATGTGCATTGTAATTTTGAGTGACTTGATGAGTGGAATTTTGCACCGTTTACATAAAGTGAAATCTCTTTACCATCTTTTTCTGTTGTAAATGTATTGTCATCATGACACATCAAACAGTCTTCGTTTGTCTGTGCAAAAGCATTGGTGAATAAAAAAAGAAGAACACCCACAAGTAATTTGAGCATTCTTCTGTTGAAAAGTGAAAAGTTCATTTAAATAAATATGTTATTAAATATTCTTTTAAGAATTAATCTTTAGATTCAATCTTTAAGGTCATAAGCCAATCAATCAATGCATTTAATTCCTCTTCAGTGCCTTTAAATTTTAGTTTATGTTCTTTCTCATTAATCTTAGCTTCTTTCATCAAATAAGATTTTAGTAATTCTGCTTTCATATCAGATCCAATATTTGACAGGTCAACAGCATTTTCTTTCTTTGAAGTGATTTCCACTGATGTTACCGAATGGCACATAGTACATTTGTTATCAATAAAAACCTGTTTCCCATCCAACTTCTGTTCCTGAGAGAAAGAGAAAGCAAAAGCAAAAAGTGCTACAATTGTTGATATAAACAGAATAAAGAGAAAAGTGTTTTTCATTTTATAACCTTGAGATTAATTATTAAATGACATTTGATTTGAAATTAGTTGCTAAATGGTAACAAAGACAATACCACTGAAATAACTAGAAAAAGCCTTATATATAACTGAATTCAAATAAAATCTTCTCGCTTCTGAGAACTACAAAAGCTTGAAATTCGCAGATTTTAGAAAAAAATGAATGAATTTTTTGTAGAGTAAAATGTTGCGATCAAGATTACATCTGTCCATCAAATGTACAAATAAATTAGATGAGTTTTAATTTCTCTTGAACAGAAAAAGAATTACACTTGAATATTCAATTCTTTCATTTTTCTGTAAAGAGTAGATAAGCCAACCTGTAAAGTCTCCGCAGTTTTTTCCTTATTGAAATCGTTCGATTCAAGTGCACGGGTTATAATTTCTTTTTCAAATCTTCTCACTGATTCATCAAGGGATCCAGAAGGAGTAAAATCTGTTGGTTCAGTTTCTGATTGGAATTGAACAGGGAGATGTTTTACGTTTATAAATTCTTCATTGCAAAAAATAACAGCTCTTTCAACAACATTTTCAAGCTCTCTTATTTCACCTTTCCATTCGTGATTCATCAAAGCTCTCATTGCATCATTCGATATCCCGAGAATATTTTTATTCATTTGCTTTCTGTACTTATCTAAAAAGTGGTCGGCAAGAAGGGGAATATCACTCTCGCGTTCTTTAAGAGAAGGAAGATGAATTTCTATAACATTCAAACGATAGTATAAATCTTCTCTGAATTTTCCCTGGGTAACCTGTTCTTGCAGATTTCTATTTGTTGAGGCAATAAATCTTACGTTTACCGGTAAAGACAAAGTTGTACCTACAGGAGTATATTCTTTTTCCTGGATAGCTCTTAAAAGTTTAACCTGCAGTTGCGGAGGCATTTCACTAATCTCATCAAGAAATAAAGTTCCTCCTTCGGCTGCTTTAATGAATCCTTCCTTGTCACTAATAGCCCCTGTGAAAGCTCCTTTTTTATGTCCAAAAAGTTCACTCTCAATAAGGTTTTCAGAAATTGCCCCACAGTTAAGCGCAATGAATGGTCTGTTAGATCTTTTTGAATTATAATGTAATGCCTTAGCAACAAGTTCCTTTCCTGTACCGCTGTTCCCGGAAATTAATACAGTACTGTCAGTAT
>JARRKF010000231.1:0-3543 GCA_037388405.1 Ignavibacteriaceae bacterium
TACAACTCTTGCACATCAACTGGCAATTTATGTTGTCATTTATTCACCACTTCAAATGGCTGCAGATCTTCCTGAGAATTACGAGGGGCATCCTGCATTTCAATTTATCAGAGATGTTGGTGTTGATTGGGATACATCAATAGTTTTGAATGGAGAGATTGGTGACTTTATTACGATTGTAAGAAAAGAAAGAAATACTGACAAGTGGTTCCTTGGAAGTATTACTGATGAGAATGCAAGAACGATTGAATTAGCATTGAATTTTCTAGATGAAGTAAAAAGTTACAAAGCGACTTTGTACGAAGATGCAGAAGATTCTCATTGGGATAAAAATCCAACTGCATATAAAATTGAAAACAAGATTGTTAACTATTCAGATAAATTAACTTTGAAACTAGCACCAGGTGGAGGAACAGCAATTAGTTTTATCCCTGTAACAAAATAATTGTGAATTAAAACCATGCTTGAATATTTAGACTGGATATTAATAGCAGCTTATTTCATAATTGTTTTTCTTGTTGCATTCTGGTCTTCGTTCAGCAAAAAAAGAAAAAGCAAAGATTCGTCTGACTACTTTCTTGCCGGAAGAAATGTTGGTTGGTTTATAATCGGCGCTTCTCTTTTTGCTTCAAACATTGGAAGCGAACATCTGGTTGGTTTAGCGGGAACGGGTGCTGCAAGCGGAGTTGCTGTCGGGCAATTTGAAATTCTCGCTTCATTAATTCTTCTGGTTCTTGGATGGTTATTTGTTCCTTTCTATCTGAAAAGTGGCGTTTTTACAATGCCGGAATTTTTGGAGAAACGTTATTCATCAGGTGCACGTTGGTATCTGGCTGTCATCTCAATTGTTGGATATGTACTTACAAAAATTTCTGTAACAATTGCAGCAGGTGGAATTGTTTTCGAAGCATTGATGGGAATTGAGTTCTGGACCGGAGCATTGATTGTTGTAATCATTACTGGAATTTATACTGTAATTGGAGGGCTTCGTGCGGTTCTCTACACAGATATGGTTCAGATGTTTATTCTTATTGGCGGGGCTATTACAGTTACTATCGTTGGTCTGATTAAGTTGGGAGGTATTGATGAGTTATATAATTATGCAGGCTCAGGATTTTTCAGTTTGTGGAAACCGATGAGCGATCCCAATTTCCCCTGGACAGGAATTTTATTTGGTGCACCGATTCTGGGAGTTTGGTACTGGTGCACTGATCAATTCATTGTGCAAAGAGTTTTGTCCGGTAAAGACATTAATCACTCCAGAAGAGGGACAATCTTCGCAGGATATTTAAAACTTCTTCCACTGTTTCTGTTTGTAATCCCGGGCGTTATTGCTTTCGCACTTACTCAAAAGGGTATTATAACTCTGGATGCACCTGATCACGCTCTACCAACACTTGTCGGGACACTTCTTCCGATCGGCTTAAAAGGAATTGTTGTTGCCGGGTTACTTGCAGCATTAATGAGTTCTCTATCATCTGTATTTAATTCCTGCTCAACTCTAATTACCTGGGATATTTATAAGAAGATTAAACCCGAAGCGAGCGAAAAAACTTTGGTGTTTGTTGGAAGAATAGCTACTGTAGTTTTAGTAGTATTTGGACTTCTGTGGATTCCAATGATGAAATTAATTTCGGGGCAGATCTACCAATATCTTCAGAGCGTTCAGGCGTACATATCGCCTCCAATTGCGGCAATATTTTTGATTGGTGTTCTGAATAAAAGAGTTAATTCACAAGGGGCTATTGCTGCATTGCTTACTGGTTTTGTTTTAGGAATAGCGAGATTGGTTCTTGAACTAACGAAAGATTTCTTAAGTGGTTTTTTATATCTATATGCAGATCTTAATTTTCTTCATTTTGCTTTTCTATTGTTTCTGGTTTGTACATTGGTTTTGGTTCTTGTAAGCTATCTTACCTCCCAACCTTCAGCACAAAAAGTTGATGGACTTACAATTCATACAACAACTAAAGAAATAGATACAAAAGATGAAAGTTGGCGAAGAAGAGACTTTATCTTATCTGTTATTTTGATTCTGGCAGTTGGACTGGTCTGGATATATTTTAAGGGATAAGTTGATTCAGAGAATGATTAAGAGTATTCAACCTCTTTAGTTACTTTAGTGCTGCTTTTGTAAATCGGTATATTGAATGAAAAAATTGTTCCTTTTCCCTCTGTGCTACTAACATCAATTTCCATTTCATGCACTTCTAATATTCTTTTTACAATTGCTAAACCTAGTCCAAGTCCCTCGTTCTCTTTTTGTGCTGATCTCTGATTTCGCTGGTAACGATCAAAAATATTTGGTAACTCTTTCTCACTGATTCCGTATCCTGTGTCCTGAATCTCAACTAGCACATCATTATTCTTTGGTAAAAGTTTAATGGTAACCTTACCATTTTCTGAAGTAAATTTTATTGCATTATCGAGTAAGTTCTGTATCACCTTTTCCATCATTCCAATATCAGCATATACCAAAGGAAGGTCAAAAGGAAAATTGACCGAGAGCTCTATATTTTTTTCTTTCGCTATTATAGTATTTTTTTGTTGAATATCCTGAACGAGTTCCCCCAGTGAAAAAGGTTCCGGTTTTGGCTTTGTTTCTCTTGCTTCCAGCTTTGAAAGCTCAAACAATTCAGCAACAAGATTTTTAAGTCGCTCAGTGCTATTGAAGATTGTGTGCATATATTTTTTTCTCTCGTCTTCAGATAGAGAGTCAGCTTTTATTAAAATCGTTTCGATGTATCCTTGGATGGTTGCTAAAGGTGTTCTCAGGTCGTGAGAAACATTTGCTACTAATTCTCTCCTCAGGTTATCCATCGTTTTTATTTCATCAATGTTTTTAACTATTGTATCTGCCATTTCATTAAATGAATCTGAAAATTCGCCCAACTCACCCTTCGTTTTTAATTTTATTCTGGCTTTCAGATCGCCTTCCTTAAACCTTCGAACTACATTGACAATTCTTCTCATATTTTTTGTTATTAATCCAAGAGCAAGAAGGCTAAATAAAGCAGCAGCTATTAATGTTATCGTCATTGAGCGCACACCAAGCCGAAGAATGTAGCTACCTAAAACAAAATGAGCAGCATTGTCAAATTCTTCACCTCCAAGAATTACATAAATGTAACCTCTGTGAATTGATCCCTCGTATACTTTTGCAGCAGAAAAAGTTTTTTCTACATTTTTATTTTTTGGATCTGCACCCATTACAAAAGTTGATGCACCGGCATTCAAAAATTCTTTAATCGGTTCAAGAGGAACGTACTCAAGCTTTATCTCTTTGTTCGGTGCGAAGTATGCCAGGATTTTACCATCAGTATTAAGCAAATAAACTTCTATACTCGGATTGATAACCATTATATCGTGAAATATTTTTTTAAGCACTTTTTTGTTTGCTTTACCATTTACGAAGAATTGATTTTCTTGTGCGATGTGCTGAGCAACTTCTTCGTTAAGTCTTTGACTAGCTTCCTGATAGTACATCTCCGCTGTGAATGCAGCTATATAAAGGTATACTACAGAAATAATAATCAGTGCAAA